>CAZEVV010000001.1:0-56284 GCA_964515675.1 uncultured Paludibacter sp.
TTTATATTGTATTATATTCATGCTAATTTCAGACTTTATTTAAATCAAATCACATAAATAGGATAAGGTTCATTCAGAATATCGCAATATCAAACATTCTATTTGACATAATATATATTATAAGAAAATACTGTGTATAAAAAAATCTGTTGAAAACGACGCCTTCAACAGATTGAATAAAAAATATAATGAAATATGTACTTAATCTTATCAATAATAAATTTGCAGATAAAAATGAAAAAAGTTCAGCAGTTTGGAATTAAAAAAATCAAATCATTGAAACGAAATTAGTAATCCACTAATTTTTTTGCCGAACCATGCCATGAACATCCCAAACAAAAAAGATCATCTAAATTAAAGCCATCCAAACTTTCGTTTTCGTGCAACGCTTTAATATTAAAATCAGCATCTACTTCAACAACTATCGATGCTCCAGATGCGTTTCGCACTCGAAAACGGCCGATTTTACATTGAGGACAAAGTTTCTTTTTCATAAACACCTTATAATTTTATATTAAAGTAAATATTTTAATTTGATATTATAAAAATTTATAATTCAACACTTTGCGCCTGATTAATAATTGGCTCTGAAATAATTTCTTGCTCAATAAGTTGCTCGTTATCGCATTTAAAAACTCTACCAGGATGTGTTTTTATCCAATTGAGATTATGTGTTGCCATAACTACTGTTGTGCCGCTTTGACAAATGCTATACAAAAGTTCAATTAATTCCGATGCAGTTTGCGGATCGAGATTACCTGTTGGTTCGTCGGCCAAAATAATTTCGGGCGAATTGAGTAAAGCGCGTGCAATAACAATGCGTTGCTGCTCGCCACCCGATAACTGATGCGGCATTTTATAACCTTTATTGCTCATACCAACCTGTTGTAGAACGCTTTTAATTTGCTCTTCGATGGCCAATTTGTCTTTCCAACCTGTGGCTTTCAAAACAAATTCGAGGTTTTCGTTCACCGTTCTATCAGTAAGTAACTGAAAATCTTGGAAAACAATGCCAATTTTACGACGAAGCAATGGTACATCACGATTTTTAATTTTCAACAAATCATAACCCAGCACACCTGCAATTCCTTCATCAATTGGAACTTCGCAATACATCGATTTCAACAGCGAACTTTTACCACTGCCCGACTTTCCTAGTAAATAAATATACTGTCCCGAATGCACTTCAAAGTCGACTTTTCGAAGCACCAACAACTCTTGCTGATAAATATCAACATCGACGTATTTTATGAGCAACTTTTTTTCCATAAATATATTGTGCTTATTTACAGCTATTTATTTGTGTCTTTTTTTCAATTCTCTACCAATATCGTCGAGCGAATATCCTTTTGAGCGCAACAAAACTATCAAGTGATACACCAAATCAGAGGCTTCGTACAAAAACCCTTCTTCGGTGCCATTGGTAGCCTCTATTACTGTTTCAACAGCCTCCTCGCCTACTTTTTGAGCCATTCTGTTTACACCTTTATTAAATAAAGTTGTTGTGTACGACCCTTCAGGCATTTCGTTGTAGCGTTGCTCAATAAATTTTTGCAAATAATTGAGAAATGCAATATCGCCCTGATTGCTTTCGTTCCAACATGTATCGTTGCCTGTGTGACAAACCGGACCAACAGGATTAACTTTAATAAGCAATGTATCATTATCGCAATCAATGGCCAACGAAACCAATTTCAGAAAGTTACCACTCTCCTCCCCTTTTGTCCAAAGGCGATTTTTTGAGCGACTATAAAAAGTTACATTGCCTGTAGCATTTGTTTTTTCAAATGCTTCGGCATTCATATACCCCAACATTAGCACTTTTGATGTAATATTGTCTTGTATAATTGCTGGAATCAATCCACCCGATTTATCAAAATCTATAGTCATAATTTACAGAATATCAGTATTATAAAAAAACTGTGTTTAAAATAATGTTCTACAAATATCTTTTTATTGAATAAAAAACCAAAATTGAACTTGTAGACATGCGAAATTACAAAAAAATGAGCATAAAGCAATGCAATTTATTGTTTTTGTTCAATAAATTCGTTGTACATAGCAAATTCTAAAACGAAAAAAACCGACCCAGCATACACTGAATCGGTTTTTTGAGCCTCTTGTCGGATTCGAACCAACGACCCCGAGATTACAAATCACGTGCTCTGGCCAACTGAGCTAAAGAGGCAAGTGGGCAAGCTTACTAAATCGCACCGCTACAACCTTATACCCTTGCTGCGATCAAGCCCTGGGGGAGTTCAAAGGGAGCTGGTCGTTTAGGACTTACCCGCGACAAAAGTACTGCTTTTTCTTGAATCTGCAAGGGTTTGCGCGTATTTTTTTTGAAGAAATTTATACTCCATTCATTACCAATAAAATAAAATTGCATTTTTTTTATTACGATACCAAACAAAAGGCTATTTTGTACAAAAATCCCATATTCATCAACTCAAAATGCTTATTCAATCAATCAAAATACTTTCTTATCCATCAATTTTATCCATTTTATTGGCTTTTGGTGTATCGAATTTAATTTGACAATTAAAAAAATTAATCATAACTGCCTTTCTCAATTTATTTAAAACACAACAAATTTCGTTCTGCATGAAACGCATTTAAAATAAAAACTGTATTTTTGTATGTTAGCAAACGAAAAAAATGAATAAAGAAACCTACGATTATATAATAGAGAATATTGATGCTGATGTACGAAAATTAGCATTGAAAGGAAGCAAAAACACATTGATTGATTTGCCCTTTGCCCTGCAACAAATTGAAGGAAGACAAAAAATTAAGCAAAAAATTCCGAGTTTTTACAACAATCCTCAAATTTTATATCCCAAACAGCTATCGATTGAGCAATCTTCTTCTGAATCAACAGCTTGTTACAAAAAAATGCTTTGCGAAGGCAAGGTTTTTGCCGATATCACCGGTGGATTCGGCATCGATTTTTACTTTATTTCGCAAAAATTCGACAAAAAAATATATGTTGAACAAAATGCAGATCTTTGTGACATTGTTACACACAATTTATCGGTTTTATCGCATAAAAACTATGAAGTGCACAATGCCAATGCTGTTGATTTTCTGGAAAATACTGAAAAACTCGATTGGCTCTATATCGACCCTGCTAGGCGCGACAATGCTGGTAAAAAAACTGTGTTGATAAGTGATTGTACCCCTGATGTTGTTGCGCTTATGCCATTATTGCGAAAAAAAGCAAGCAAAATAATGCTCAAACTTTCGCCAATGCTCGACATTCATCAGGCTTTGAGCGCATTGCCCAATTGTTATGCATTGCATGTGATTGCTACCGAAAACGAATGTAAGGAAATTTTATTTTTGTTAGACACTGAAAATGAGTACAATAAAGACGAAATTGAGATTAGCTGTGTCAATATTTTGAAAAATGCAAGCATTGAGCATTTTAATTTCGAAATTTCTGTTGAAAACAAAACAATTGCCCCTATTGCTCAAAATATTAAACATTATTTGTACGAACCCAATGCAGCCATTATGAAAGCAGGTGCATTTAAATGTATAGCAGAGCATTTTGCTATTGAAAAAATTGATAAAAACACACATTTATATAGTAGTGATAAGAAAATTGAGTATTTCCCTGGGCGAATTTTTGAAATTGAACAGGTTTATGGTAGTTCGAAAGCCGACATTAAGTTGCTGAAAAACAAAATAAAAAAAGCAAATATTATTGCCCGAAATTATGTACTATCAGCCGATGAATTGCGTAAAAAACTTGCATTAAAGGATGGTGGCGACGATTATCTGTTGGCTTTTAAAAATGCAGCAGCCGATAACATGATTGTGCATTGCAAGCGATTGAAATAAAGTAAACTAAAAAGCCCTGCGATATGATTGACAGGGCTTTTGTTTGTTGTTTTGAAGTATTATTTGAGCAATTTCAACTGTAATCGTTTTCGCGCTATGTCCATTTCGAGCACTTGCACACGTACATGTTGATGCAGACTTACAATTTCAGCCGGATTTTTGATAAATTTATCACTCATATTCGAAATGTGTACAAGTCCGTTTTCTTTTATGCCAACATCAACAAAAGCGCCAAAATTGGTAATATTTGTCACAATTCCAGGCAGTTCCATGCCAACTTTTAAATCGTCGAATGTTTTAATTGTAGCATCGAACTCAAAAACTTGCGCCGAAGCACGTGGGTCGCGTCCAGGTTTTTCGAGCTCCTCGGCAATATCGCGCAAAGTAGGCAAACCAACTTTATCGGTTACAAAATCGTTGAGTTCGATGCTTTGAATGATATTTTTATTGCTAATCAGCTCTTTTACAGTTATTTTCTTGCTTTTAGCCATTTTTTCGACTATTTCATAACTCTCGGGGTGAACAGCCGAATTGTCGAGCGGATTATCAGCGGCTGTAATGCGCAAGAAACCAGCACATTGCTCAAAAGTTTTAGCGCCCATTTTAGGAACTTGCAACAATTGTTTACGCGAGCTAAAAGCCCCATTATTAGCACGATAATCAACTATATTTTGCGCCAATTGTGGCCCGAGCCCCGACACATAGGTAAGTAAATGTTTACTGGCCGTATTGAGGTTCACTCCTACTCTATTAACTGCATTCTCAACCGTTTGATCGAGTGATTTTTTGAGTTTCGTTTGATCCACATCGTGCTGATACTGCCCAACACCAATGGATTTTGCATCAATTTTCACCAACTCGGCCAAAGGGTCCATCAATCGGCGGCCAATCGACACTGCACCACGCACTGTAACATCGTAATCGGGAAATTCGTCGCGAGCAATTTTCGATGCCGAATAAATAGAAGCACCATTTTCCGAAACAACAAAAACTTTAACTACACGGTCAAAACGAATGCTTTGAATAAAACGCTCTGTTTCGCGCCCTGCTGTGCCATTACCTATTGCAATTGCCTCAATATTATAGGCTTCCACCATTTTTTGCACTTTGCGCATGGCCAAAGCAAATTCGTTTTGAGGTGGATGCGGATAAATGGTTTCGTTGTGCAGTAAATCGCCCTGTGCATCGAGACAAACGATTTTACAACCAGTACGAAACCCAGGATCGATGGCCAAAGTTCGTTTCTGCCCCAATGGTGGCGCTAAAAGCAATTGGCGAAGATTGTCGGTAAATACCAAAATAGCTTCTTCGTCGGCTTTTAGCTTGCTCGAAGCTGCAAATTCGGTTTCGATGGCCGGCTTTAGCAAACGTTTGTAAGCATCTTTCACAGCATCGTGCACAATTTGAGCCGATTGTGAGTTGTTGCGTACAAAAATTCGGTCCAATCGGTCCAAACACTTATCCTCATCGGTTGGCTGTATGCTTACGCGCAAGAAACCTTCGGCCTCGCCGCGGCGCATGGCCAATAAGCGATGCGACGAACAACGCGAAAGTTTTTCGGAATGGTCGAAATAATCGGTATATTTTTGAGCATCGGGTTCCGATACTTTTGTTTTTACAACTTTTGAACTTATAATTGCCTCATAATCAAATATACGGCGAATAGCTGAACGCGCATTTTCGCTTTCGTTTACCCATTCGGCAATAATATCCATAGCTCCTGCAATGGCTTCATCGTGGCTTTTTACATCTTTCGACAAAAATTTTTGTGTCAATTGCATTATATCGCTTGCGTTTTGTGCCATAATCATTTTAGCAAGTGGTTCGAGTCCTTTTTCGCGAGCAATTTCGGCACGTGTACGACGCTTGGGCTTGTAGGGTAAGTAAATATCCTCCAATTCGGTCATATTCCAACAAGCTTCGATACGCTTCGATAATTCATCTGTAAGTTTTTCTTGCTCCTCAATCGACTTTAAAATTGATATTTTGCGCTTTTCGATTTCTATTAGCTTGTCATAAAATTCCTTTGCATCGGCAATTTGCACTTCGTCCATTCCATTAGTCATTTCTTTGCGATACCTACTAATAAAAGGAATTGTTGCACCTCCATCGAGCAATTCGATAAGATTGGAAATGTGCACTTGCTTCAATTGGAGCTTTTCAGCTATCATCGAGATAAAAAGCGCTTTGTTGTTTTCAGACATAATATGTATTTACGATTTTTCTATTTACTATTTGGTATTTACTATTTACAATTTCGATTTTGGACTGAAATGTAGTGCAATCCGAAACTCGAAACAAAATAATAACTCAATGAATTATTTTATATATTAACTCTTTGAGTAACTCTCCATCATCAATGTTATTCGATTCAATTCCTTTGGATCGGGCATCGGTTTCGCGAATCCATGCAATGATATTGAGTGTTTTGCGTTGATTAAAAACCCTTGCTGCTCGTTCGTACTCCTTTACAAAATAAGGATTTATCTTAAGTTCGACAGCAACATTGCCCTGACTTTTATCGGCTAAATAATGAAAAATCATTAAGTTTGCAAAAAAGCTAAACATTTGTGCTAAAACCATTTGTATGGGATTTGCTTTTTTATTTTCGCCAAAATATTTTACAATCCGGTTTGCTTTTAATACATCTTGATTTATTAAAGCAGCTTGAAGCTCAAAAACATTAAAATCTTTACTTATTCCAATGTTTTTCTCAATTATTTCGGGGGTAATCCGTTGTTCTTTGTCCTTTAAAATAATGGCCAATTTATCAATTTCGTTAGCTACTTTCGATAAATCGGTACCCAAAAACTCAACCAATATATTCAAACTTTTATCGTCGATAGTAAGATTTTTGCTTTTTACATATCGCGAAATCCATGGCGACATTTCGTAGTCGCGCAATTTTACCGACTCGAAAAGAACCGCCTTTTTTTGTATTTCAAGATACCACTTTTTTCGTTTATCGGGTGTGCCATATTTGTATGCAAATACCACAATAGTAGTACTTTGCGGCATTTTTAGGTAAAACTCCAAATTGTCCCAATCTTTAATATTTTGTGCCTCTTTCACAATTAACACCTGCTTTGGCGACATCATTGGATAGCGTTTTGCTGCGTTCACAATACTATTCATGTCGGTATCTTTACCGTAAACAACCGTAAGGTCGAACTCGCGCTGCATTTCGTCGAGCACATTGTTTTGAATAAAATCGGTGATTACATCAATATAATAAGCTTCGTCGCCCATTAAAAAATACAAGGGTTTAAAATCCTTTCGGCGAAGGTCGGTCATAACCTGATCGAATGAAATTCCGCTTTGTTTAGCCATATTTTATTTGATTTATTCGAAATTATCTTTACACTTTTAATACCATCAACAAAGATACATCAAAAAAATTTCTTTACTAAATAATTGCTCAATAATATTTATACTAAAAAGTCCCCCCAACCCCTTAAAGGGAGAATTTAATGCGTGCATCGATTGATTTTTTTAATTCGAAATAGCATGTTTTATAAATTGATAGTTTTTTTTTCATAAGTGATATAATGAATCAAGTAAGTGATTGTAATTTCAGTCTTTTGCTAAATAAAAGGCTTCATTTATCCATTCAAAAAATATTAAAATGAAAGCTTTGTCTGCTTCCCTTGTAAGGGGCTGGGGGGCGCAGTATGAAACAAAAAGAAGAACAAAATCTTCGTTATACACGAAAACTTTGTTCTTCAACAATTTTTCTATCAAACAACTATTCGAAACGAAGGTGTTTAATGGTTTTACTTTTGTTCATCAACGAGCTAAGTGCTTTTATACCAATACGTATATGTTCTTCGACAAAACTTGTAGTTACTTTTTTATCGCTTTCGTCGGTTTTTATACCATCGGCCTGTAAAGGCATGTCCGACACCAAAAGCAAAGCACCAATAGGAATTGAATTGTAAAATCCGGCCGAAAACAATGTTGCCGTTTCCATATCGATGGCCATGGCACGTGTCGAAACTAAGTAGTTTTTAAATTTTTCGTCGTGCTCCCACACGCGTCGATTAGTGGTGTACACAGTGCCAGTCCAATAATCTTTACCGAAATCGCGAATATTCGACGACACAGCACGTTGCAAACTAAATGCTGGCAATGCAGGAATTTCGATAGGGAAATAATCGTTGGAAGTACCTTCGCCTCGTATTGCAGCACTTGGTAAAATATAATCGCCCATTTTGTTTTTATCGCGCAAACCGCCACATTTGCCCAAAAACAATACAGCTTTTGGCGATACTGCCGATAAAATATCCATAATGATAGCAGCATTTGGGCTACCCATACCAAAGTTTATAATTGTTATTCCATTGGCCGATGCATTTATCATATTGCCATCGCGACCCAAAACAGGCACATTGTGCCACTCGGCAAACAGTTCGACATAATTGTTGAAGTTTGTCAATAAAATATATTCGGTAAACTCATTCAAAGGTCGCTTTGTGTAGCGAGGTAACCAGTTTTCTACAATTTCTTTTTTAGTTTTCATGTAATTTCGATTTTATTAGTTGTTTTTTTGTAATTTCGCAATCTCAAAACCCATAAAGGGTAACAAAAATAAGAAAAAATGTTGAAACTCAATCTACCATTATATGAATTTCGTATAAAAAAACAAAATAATAAAATTTTTATATTTGATGATATACGAAAAAAGCATGTAACACTTACTCCCGAAGAGTGGGTTCGGCAAAATTTTATCCGTTTTTTAGTGGAAGAAAAATCTTTTCCGAAGAGTTATATTGCTGTAGAACACGAAATTAATGTAAATGGACTACGTAAACGCTGCGATGGTTTGGTTTATAACCGACAAATGCAGCCAATGGTTATTCTCGAATTTAAAGCCCCTAGTGTAAACATTACCCAAGAAACATTCGACCAGGCGGCGGTGTATAACTCAAAAGTTGGTGCAAAATATTTTATTTTGAGCAACGGAATGATGCATATTTGTTGTTTACTCAACGAAAACGCCTATGTTTTTTTGCAAGAAGTACCTGATTTTAAAAGCATTGAGGCACTTTAAAGTTTTAAAAAATTGTTTTATCTGAAAAAATAAAAAAACTATCTATTCAAATACCTTTCGTAAGTACCAAGTACATTGGGAACGAAAAGCAAGGTTTCGCGACCTCTAATTCTTCCATGTTTCACAACTGGATCGTTATAAAATTCAGGTTCGTTTTTTTTAGCAAAATAATACTCAACGTTATTGAACCAAATTTGCGGGTTTTTGCCATATTTTTTAGTCAATTCGATGGCATCGAACACATGCGCTGGGCCCGAATTGTAACTTGCCAAAATAAATTTTATACGTTCATCTTTATTTTCAATTTTCCGAAACGATAGATTCAAACTTTTAATGTACTGAACGCCAGCCTCAATGTTTTTTGCTGGATTTAAAATATTTTCTCTGTCGAGTCCGAAATTGGCAGCCGTACGAGGCATAAGTTGCATGAGCCCACTAGCGCCCATTCGCGACACTTGCGCCGAGTCGAAGCGTGACTCGTGAAATGCCAAAGCAGCCAACAAGCGCCAATCCCAATTTATTTCGGCGGCATATTTTTTAAAATAATGATCGTAAGGCGATATTGCACCTTTAGGTATACGCACCCGCCTACTAGCAAAAAACGGGCTACGCTCATTGTATTTTTGCGAAAGTAAATCGCTCAATCGCTGCGTAAATGGATCGTTGAGCCAAGTGTCGATTTTTTGTTTTAATGCAGTACTTTCTTTACGTATCAACCAACCATTTTTTTGCTCAAAACCCAATGCTAAACGTATATCAAGTTGCCTATATTGCGATTTGTAAAGGCTTGCCATATTGTAATAAGCAATGCTGTACTCAATTTTATTTTGTGCAACCATTTCAATCAATTCTTCCGAACTTACCGAATCGGGTGCTTCAACAATTTCGAAAATATTACCCATTTCTTGGTTTAAATTCTCTAATCGCTTTTTATAAACAGTATTTGGTTTAACATGAATTTTTTTTCCATTCAGCTCCGAAATATCAGTCAATGTATTGATACCTAGTTTTTGAACCAATACCAAATGCGAACTCGCACGTGGAAAAACGAAATCGAAATATGTTTTCATTTCCTTTGTTTCGGCAATATTATAGGCAATAATATCCACTTTTTGTTCCTGTAACAATATAGCCATTTCGCTAATATTATTGCAAACTACAAATTTAATTTCTACATCTAAAAATTCGGCTAAATTGTTCACCATTTCGTAGTCGAAACCCATTGTTTCGTCGCGAAAATTAAAATACGAAATAGCACCTTGCATTGTTGCAACACGCAAAGTATCGTGGTTCACAATTTCTTGCAAATCGTAAACCATGCTTTTTTCGTTTTGTTTTTTGGGAATTACGCATGCGAAAACAACAAATACAATCCCCAAAACAATGCTTATTTTGTTTGCTTTCATTGCATCTTAAACATGCGTTATATGCTCAATATTAATCTGTTCCATTCGGTTGATAGCTAAAAACACTTGCGCCGTTGCCACCACATCTTTTTCGCAATAGCGAGCTATACGCGCTAAATCGTTTTCGACATAGTAAACATTTGCAACCTGACTGCCATCAATATCATCTTTTGGTGTAGGAATACCAAATACCGCCGTAAGCAGCTTGAGCGAAGTATAGTTTTTAAAGTCGCCAAACTTCCAAAGTTCCATGGTGTCGTAAAAATTTATCTCCCATGGTTTCTTTCCCGAAATATCAATAATTTTTGGTAATTCGACCCTATTTATGAGCATACGACGACAAATGTATGGAACATCAAACTCTTTAATATTGTGTCCGCAAATGCTATGGTCGTTGGTATTGTACGATTTATTAAGTAGCGCAGCAAAATCGGTGAGTAGTTTTTGCTCATCTTCATGTGCAAACGATTTTGTGCGAAAATGCATTTGTCCGTTTTCGTAGAAAACATAACCAACTGATATACATACAATTTTACCAAATTCGGCATAAATCCCGGCACTTTGTTTAAAAGTGCTTGCAGCGGTATCGTTTTCGTTGTATTTTTCGGGCATTCGTTTGCTTATCATATTAAATTTGTCCTCCCATAAATGCTTTAAATCGTCGGACAATTGGTCGAATGATGCAAATGCAGGAACTGTTTCGATATCGAGAAACAAAATTTTTTGCAAAAGAGATGGCTGTATCATACAATATTATTTATGTTAATGCAACAAAAAAAATCGTGATTAAGCAAATAAAAATCGTGCCAAAAAATTATCAAAAAACAAGCTCTAAAGTTTATTTGTTGATATTATTTTCGATGTATTTAGTAAGAATATCAATTGCGATATGATTGTTACCACCTTGTGGGATAATTAAATCGGCAAAGCGTTTGGTGGGTTCAATAAACTGCAAATGCATTGGTTTTACGGTACATTCGTAACGTTCCATTACTTTGTTTACCGATCGTCCACGTTCAACAATATCACGATTAATAACGCGCATCAAGCGATCGTCGGCATCAGCATCAACAAAAACTTTTAGGTCGAGCATGTCGCGCAATTCGGGATTTGTAAGTATCAAAATTCCCTCGACAATAATAATTTTACAAGGTTTAATTGGAATAGTTTCTTCGGCACGTGTACATGTTAAATACGAATAGATTGGCTGTTCGATAACTTTGCCTTCCTTAACTTCTTTAAGATGTTGTACAAGTAATTCGAACTCAATAGAATCGGGATGATCAAAATTTATTTCGAGTCGTTCTTCGAGCGGAAGATGACTGCTATCGCGATAATACGAATCTTGTGGAAGAATAACAACCTCGCCTTGAGGAAGACATTCGGCTATTTTTCGCACTACTGTTGTTTTACCCGAACCTGTGCCACCTGCAATACCAATTATTAACATTTTATTTTGTATTTAATATTTCAGAGCACTAAAGTACATAATTATTTCTTTTTCAACAAAAAATAGCGAAAATAAAAATTTATAATAAAACAATACCTATGTTTTAAATATTTGTATTTAAATAAAATAATACAATAAATATAAAGTATATATTCAAACAAAAAAAATATCCTTACTGATATAATTTTACAATATAGCATATGAAAACAATTATTTATTTGTAAAAAAATGAGTGATTTTAATTCAACATTTGCAACATTTGTTTGCAAAATAACATCAAGGATTTAAACATTAAACAAAGAATTTTATGCAAAGAAAGATTTTCCTATTCATTATTTTGCTGCAATGTATTGTCGTAAGCAGCAATTCGCAGGTTTTAAAAAACTTTTCGCTTGGTATCGACATTGGACGAAACTACAGTACAGCCACCCTCAACAATAAATGGGCAGTTAGGCAAGATGTAGGTACGTATTACGACAGTAATTCGGGCAATAGTATGCTCAACAACAACTTAAACTTGGGCTATTTTAGCCTAAAACCATCGTTCAACATTTTCGACGAAAGATTTACAGTAGCAAGTGGACTTAGAATACAATTCGTTGACAGTGAAATGACTAAAGCAGGTTCGGGTTCACGAAATTTCTTTTATTTACGTTACAACTCATCAATTAGCCGAACCGACTTTGCGCGTGTAACGCAAATTTCGGAATCGAACGTGTACCTCGGCATTCCACTTGAAATTAGCTATAATGTATTTCAGTATGGAAATTTTGGTGCACATCTAATGTTAGGTGCCGAAGCTGGATATAGGGTTAAAAGCAAGGCATTTATAGGTTTTTATGACGAAGGAATGACGAATCAAATCAACGAGGTGATGAACGGTATTGATGTTAGTAGCAATAGGCTAATTTCGAGTGTTTATGCAAGTGTAGGAGCTAATTACAATCAAAACAACAAAGTTATTTACAAAATCGACTTTTTGCTTCCTTCGAAATATCTGACTAAAAATAATTCATCATTATTAGATTACGAAAATTTTTCGGGCATACAATTCTCTATCAGCTTTTTGTTGAATAAAAACAACAATTAATCTGGCATATATTAATCAAAAAAATAAAACATTTGAAAATGAATACATTAACAAAAATAGCTATCATTGCACTTAGCATTGTAATAAGTGCTTGCTCGTACAACGATGACATTGAACTTTCGCGTTCGGTTTTTATTAACGACCATGCTAACCCTGGCCTGCCAGTATATTCGGAATGGGGATACAATACTTTTGGTGCATATATCGACCGTAAAGTTTTTGTGTCGGAAAACTACGAATTACCTACAAAAATTATTGTAAATGGCGACACACTCAAAATGCAATTTAGGGGTCGAATGAATAACCTGCCTACAACGCTAAGGTTCTGGTTCATTGGATACAATCCTTTAAAATTTAGCGACTTAACCAGCTTCAACAATAAAAAAATTGACTTAAAAAGCGATAAATGTATTGTTACTTATATCGAAAACAATGTTACAAAAACATTAAGAATAATTGAAGGAGAAATGCATTTCGTAAAAGCTCAAAACTTATATATCGACAATGAGCTTACGCGTACAATACTTTCGGGTAAATTTCAGTTTAAAACATTTTTCGACAACGAGCCCATTGCTGTTACCAATGGCCGATTCGACTTTGGTATAGGATATGAGAATTTTTATAATTTCTAATTCTCTGATTTACACTTTGATAAAAAAAAGCCGCTTCGTGATTGAGGCGGCTTTTTTTTGGGTTAAAAATGAAAAATGAGAAATGAAAAATGAGAAATGAGAAATGAAGAATTAGCAGCAATACGAGTGCTAAATACTACCTTTTTAGTATTTTATTCATAACGAATAATTTTTGCTGGTAGTATTTTAGTTATCAAATACGAAGGGCCAATCATCATTAAAACCGAAGCTAAAAGCGTGCCTATATTGAGTAATATAAGCAATGTCCAATTAAAAACAATGGGCACCGAACTTACATAATATGCTTCGGCTTTGAGCGGAACGATATTGAAAAAATATTGTAATGCACATATTGTGAGCCCAATAGCATTGCCCCACAACATACCTTTGCTAATTAGAAATAACGAATGGTAAAGAAAAATTTTTCGCACCGACCAATTGGTGGCTCCCAACGATTTAAGAATACCAATCATATTGGTGCGTTCGAGTATTAAAATTAACAAGCCCGAAATCATGTTGAAACCTGCTACTGCAAGCATCAATATTAATATTACCCAAACATTCATATCGAGCAAATCGAGCCAACCAAATATTTGCGGATTTATGTCCTTAATTGTTTGTGTGTATAAACGCATGGCATCATCCGCATCTTCATTTTCGGTGTACATTATTTGACTATAATCATACACTTTGTCGGCAATAACATCGAGTTTCGAGAAGTCGTTTATCAAAATTTCGATACCACTTACCTCATCAACATCCCACGCATTAATTTGCTGAATATGACGCATATCGGTGATTAAAAACAATTTGTCGAAATCAGTAAAATTAGTTTCGTAAATGCCACCAACTATAAACCTACGTGCACGCACCTGTTCGTTAACGAAATATGTAAAAAACTGACTACCAACATCTAACTTCATTAATCGAGCCAGCTGTTTCGAAATTAAAACATTATTCGACACCGAGTCAGTTGATAAATGTGGCATTTCGCCCTCCACCAAATGTTGTGCAAAAAAACTCCAGTCAAAATTTTTATCAACTCCTTTGAGCACTATCCCCTGAAATGCATCTTCAGTTTTAATTATTCCAGGTTTTGTAGCAAAAAGTTGCACATCCTTTACACCCTTAATTTTACGTAGTGAATCAATATCGGCATTATTTATTTTGATTGGGTGTGTATCGTAATTATTAATCGACTCGATATTAACCAATTGTATATGACCACCAAAGCCAATCGTTTTGTTGCGTATTTCTTGTTTGAAACCAATAACCACAGCCACCGAAATTATCATTATAGCCAAACCAAGCGCAATGCCAATAATAGCAATGCGCACTGCTGGACGAGAAATATTTTTTTTATCTTGCCTAAAATGAATACGTTTGGCTATGAAAAATTCTAACGACATAAATATCTTGAATTTAGTTATTTAGCAAAATAAAAATGATGCATATTGGCGATAATTCACCAAATTTATGCATCATTTTCAAGCAATAAGCATGAAAAATCACACAGATTGCAAAAGTAACAAAAAAAGTCTTACAATTTTCGCCCAGGATAAACTTCGAGTGCTTTTTGTAGTACAACAAGTGCTTTTTCGAGCTCATGTTTTTCGAGTACATAGGCAATACGCACTTCATCCAATCCCATGCCGGGTGTGCTGTAAAATCCCGATGCAGGTGCAAGCATCAAAGTAGCGCCTTCGTATTCGAAATCGGACAAAAGCCATGCACAAAACTTATCAGCGTTTTCGACAGGCAGACGTGCAACTGTGTAAAATGCGCCCATAGGCATTGGCGTAAAAACACCAGGGATTTTGTTGAGTCCTTCGATAAGGAAATTGCGTCGCGAAATGTATTCGTTATAGGTATTTTCGAGATATTCGGGCGCAACATCCATCGAAGCTTCAGCAGCAATTTGTCCGAGCAATGGTGGGCTCAAACGTGCTTGACAAAACTTCATTACATTAGCGCGAATTTCTTTATTTTTTGTTACCAATGCGCCTATTCGTATACCACACTCACTATATCGTTTTGATACTGAGTCGATAAGAATTACATTTTCTTCGATATTATCTAAATGGAAGGCCGAAATATAAGGTAAATCGGTGTAGCAAAACTCACGATAAACCTCGTCGGAAAACAAAAATAAATCGTATTTTTTTACCAAATCGCGAATTTTTAGCATCTCGGCACGTGTGTACAAATAGCCCGTAGGGTTATTAGGGTTACAAATTAATAAACCCTTTGTACGTGGTGTTATTAGCGCTTCGAGTTTTTCGATGCTTGGCAATGCAAAACCCTCGTCGATACTCGAAACTACTGGCACTACAACAGCACCAGCACCAATGGCAAAAGCCGTGTAGTTGGCATAAGCAGGCTCGGGCACAATAATTTCGTCGCCTGGGTCGAGGCAGCTCATAAACGCAAAATTAACCGCTTCGCTCCCACCCGTTGTAATAATAATATCATCTTCGGTAACATCGATATTGAAACGATGGTAATAGGATGCCAATTTCGATTTTAGCGATTTTATACCATCGCTCGGACTGTACTCCAAAATGCTACGATCGATATTGCGTATGGCATCGATGGCTACCTGTGGCGTTTTTATATCGGGTTGACCAATATTTAGTTGTAGCACTTTAAGACCACGTGCACGAGCTTTTTCGGCAAATGGAGCTAGTTTTCGAATGGGCGATTCGGGCATTGTTTGTCCGCGCTTTGATGATTTTGGCATAAAAATCAATTTCTTTAATGTAAAATTACTTTTTATAGTTTTATTATTAACATAATTACTTCACCGAAAATAAAGATTATAAACCTAATCACAAAATTATTGATTTCTTATGCAAAATTAGCGTGTGAAAACAATATTTTCGATATGTAATAATGGAGCGCAAAAATACAAAAAAATGACGAATTATTACTTTGTTTATTGTTTTAGATAGCAATTATTATCGAATATAGGTATTAAACAATAAAAAAGAGCAAACAAACGCATAAATACTGTATTAAAATGTATTTTTATTGTTGCGATTGAAAAAAAGTCGAGGTTTAAAACAAAATAAACTCCATAAATTTAGGTTTAATAATTAAAAAAACTTACTTTTGTTACACAAAAAAAATATTGCCTCATTCAATGCAAAACGAAATAAATAATAAAGAAATTTATCGCCAATTGTGTTTGGAGCAAACAAACATCCCGCTTTTTTTGCAAGCTTGGTGGATGGATGCTGTATGTAACGATGACTGGGATGTGTTATTGGCAAAAAATAATGACAAAATTGAAGGCGTTTTGGTTTATAGTTTAATACAAAAAGCTGGTTTCAAACTAATAATTAACCCACAACTTACACAAAATAGCGGTTTGTGGCTCAATTACCCTCAAAAAATGAGCGCCATGCAAAAACTCGACTTCGAAAAACGGGTTTGCAATATACTTATCGATGGAATTGAAAAAATGGATTTGGCTTACTACGATCAGTGTTTTCATTACAGTTATAGTAATTGGCTACCATTTTATTGGCGCAATTTCACACAAACAACGCGATATACATATCAAATAAAGGACATTAGCGACACAGATCAGTGTTTTAAGAACTTCAGTTATGCTAAACGCAAGCAAATTAAAAAAGCCGAAAAAGCACTTTCGATAGATTTTTCATTGTCACCACTCGAATTTTACATACATCTAAAAGAAAATCTTGCTAAAAAGAAGCAAGATGTTTTTTATAGCGAACAAAAATTTTTTAATTTATACGCCAAAGCAACCGAGCGTAAACAAGCATTTATTATTTCAGCCAGTGATAGTGAAGATAAAATACATGCTGCATTATTTATTGTGTGGGATAATATGTCTGCTTACAATTTAATATCATCTATCGACCCCGATTGTAAATCGAGTGGTGCGTCGACTTTGGTTGTGTGGGAAGCAATAAAATATTTAAGTGGAAAAACACTGATATTTGATTTTGAAGGTAGTATGGATGAGAATATCGAAAACTCTTTCAAACAATTTGGTACCGAACAAGTGCCCTATTTTAGAATAATAAAAGAAAAATCGCAAATATTCAAAGCACTTTTAGCATTACGCAAATGGCAATAATCGATGTTGAAAATTTTTTCAGACTAACGGATGATTTTGAACTAAAAACATACCATCAAAGTCGTGGCAACTATTTGTTTCATAATAGCTTTGGCCGAAACAAATGTTTGTTTTTTGTTGATGATATACAACATCCAAAAATTGCATGTATTGGACATTATAAAACCAAAATGGGTTTAAAAATGCTCATCATCGAAGGCGAATGTTATCGTACAGAGAATGATTTTAACGCAAAAAAAATTGAGGCATTTTACGCTGAAATACGTAATATGAATTACGATATTATTGAGGTGAATGCATCGTTGCCCTACCGTTTCGAATACGAATTTGCGATGCGTCAAGCTGGTTATTTACGTCCTGTAGGCCAATTTTCGATGCCAGTAAGCAAATATATCGATTTGCAAAACGAAATAAAATATAATCAGAATTGGAAACGAAATATTAAAAAATCGTTGACCAATGCATTGATATTTAAGCACATTGAAAAATCGGACAATAAAGCATTTGTTGATTTCGTAGATATTTACAAACAAATGTCAGAACGCAAAGCACTGTCGGTAAACTTTTCGAGTCACAATATTGCTGCAATGTGTTCGTCAAACGATTTCAGACTATATATGGTTTACGAAAATAATTGTGCAATTGCAGGAATTATTGTACACACCATTAGCACACATGCAGGATTGCTTTATGCAGCAAGCAACAAAAGGGCCCTCGAAACATCAGCTTCGTTTTTTATGTACAATAATGTGTTTGAGCATTTGAAAAACGAAGGTTATAAATATTTCGATATGGAAAAATTAGTGCCAGGAAAAACTTCGACACATTCAGTTTTTTTGTTCAAAAATGGCATCGTAGGACAACATATTCTGCTCAATGGCGAGTGGTCATTTTACAGAAAACAAATTTATAGACCATTTATGTATTTTGTAAAAAAACACCTTTTTAAAAAGCGCGAATTATAGTAATGAATAAAAACATAGAGGATATTCACATATTAAAACTACCCTCTTGGTATTTACCAGAAGGTGGGCAATTTTGTCGCAATCAAGCGCAAGCTTTGAATGATATTGGCATTAAAACCAATATATTAGCCAATGTATCTCTATCGGTAAAGAAATACAAAAAACGCTATTTTACATTGCCATGGTCGAGCTTTGAAAGCAACGAAGATGACTTGTTGGTTTTTAGGCATTATTACCGACATTTACCACTTTTAAATAAACAAAATGGCTTGCGTTGGACAAGCAAAACGCTCAAAGTTTTTGAACAATACATAGCAAAATATGGCATGCCCGACCTCATTCATGTTCACAGTGTTTTATGGGGCGGTTATGCAGCATTTCTGATAAAACAAAAATACGGAATACCTTATATTATTACCGAACACAAAGGTATTTTTGGCGAATGGTGTCAGTGGGCTAAGGATCAGTTTGAAGAATGGCAAGAACCATATATGCGACAAGCATTTTCGCATGCTGAATGTATAGCGCCTGTTTCGGATAAAATAATTCCCAAAATTAGCAGTCTTACAACAAAAAATGTGCGTATAAAGCCAATTTCAAATATCTTAAATACAGATTTTTTTTCATTTAAGCAACGTTCGATTAACGATACAGTAAAATTTGTTGCAGTAAATGGCTTTATGCACGTTAAAGCCTATGATATTATGCTACCTGCATTCGATAAAGCATGCGAAATTGTGCCGAATATCAGTCTTGAAATTGTAGGAGAAAATTTTGAAGGAAAAGCATTCGAAAAACTAATAAAATCAATCAAAAACAAAAATAAAATAACTTTTTGTGGCGAATTAACAAGCATTGGAGTTCGCGAAAAACTTTGGAATGCAAATGTTTACATAATTTCAAGCAGAGTTGAATCTCAATCGGTTTCGACACTTGAAGCCATGAGCACTGGACTTCCAACTATCTGTACAGAAGTAATACCTTCGGATGTTGCCAACGAAAAAACTGCTATTGTAGTACCTGTCGAAAATGTTGGGGCATTAACCGAAGCCATAGTAAGAATGAGTAAAACATATCATTTATATGATTATCAGTATATTTCGGACAATATTAAAGCCATTGCTGGTAGCGAAAAAGTATGTTCTGATTTAAAAAGCTTGTATTTAGAAGTGATTAATAATGATAAAAGAGCGGATTAAAAATACACTAAATTCATACGCTAAAGTAATCGAGAATTACTTTTTCATGACTACATTACAAGTAATTAGTACTTTGTTTGGTATATTAATATATCCCTATGTAATACGTATGCTTGGAGCCGAAAGTTATGGTATTTACGTATTTGCATTGTCAATCACGAGCTATTTCATTAGTTTTATTACTTTTGGATTCAATTATCCAGCCATGAAATCGATTGTTGATAATAAAGACGATATTGAGAAAAAAAGTCTTATTGTATCTTCTGTTTTTACTGCAAAAATATATCTTTCGGTTATTGCTAGTTTAATTTTTGCAATATTAATTCTGACTATTCCTATTCTCAACCAAAACAAATTCATTTTTATAGTTGTATACCTGCAAATTATTTGTGACATTATATACCCTGTTTGGTTTTTCCAGGCAATACAAAAAATGCGAATTGTTACAATTATAAACCTTATATTTAGAGCTTTAAGCATACCTTTAATTTTTATATTCGTAAAAAATGCTGCCGACAATTTGGTTTTCTCATTAATTGTTACATTAAGTTTAGTAGGCGCTGCTTTAAGTGCCGCTATTTATATGAACAAGGTAGAGTATATAAATATAAAATTTCAGAAATTTAGAGATATAAAACAATATTTCAAAGATGCATATCCTTTTTTTGGAGCAGCTGCAGTTGCAAACATCAAATACGAAAGTGTTACTATCTTAATAGCTTCATTTTTAGGACTAAGAGAGGTAGCATTATACGATTTAGCGAATAAAATAATAACAATACCACGTGTTTTTACACAAAGTATCATAGGTTCATTATTTCCAAAAATTGTTGAAGACTTTAATAAAAAAACCATTCAAAAAATATTGCGATACGAAGCATTGTTAGGTATAATAATTATTGTTTTAATAATAATATTCGGAAAATGGCTAGTTGTTTTATTTGGAGGTGCTGAAATGATAGAAGCATATCCCATATTAATTGTGCTGAGCTTTACTATTTTAAGTTGGTTAATTATTGGGTCATACAATAGTTTTTTGTATGTGCCATTAAAAAAATACAATTTAGTAACTAAAAATCAGTTTTTCTCATTTTTTTCATTCTGTGCTCTATCCATCGTAGCGATTGCTTTTTATAGAAATGTGTTATTCATTACTTTAGCATTTGCGTTGTCGAGCATAAGTGAAGTGTTTTACAGCCGTTTTTTAATATATAAGCATAAACTGCTTAAATAAACTCAATAATTTGCGATTTAATTATGCATTTATAAAATGGATAATGTATCAATAATTTGAAAAACAGTATTGTAGGATATTGAATTAATTTCAATAATTTGAAAGAATTGAAATTTGTCAACTTTCTGCATAAATATCGCAATCATCTCATTATCAGCACGAATAAAAAAGTTTTAAAAAAAAACATTATTTAGTTGATAATGAAGAATAATTTAAGTAATTTTGCAGCAAAATCATCAATTACAGAAAAATTTCTTTAATTGGAGGTTATTTTAATGAAGAAAAAAAAATAAAATAGAATAATAAATTATTTAAAACAACAATTTTTTATCATGAATTTGACTCATATTGAACACCTTGGTATTGCAGTTAAGAGTTTAGAAACAGCAATTCCGTATTACGAAAACGTTTTAGGTTTAAAATGTTATGCTATCGAAGAAGTTGCCGAGCAAAAAGTAAAAACAGCATTCTTCAAAGTTGGTCAAACAAAAATCGAACTTCTCGAGTCGACTGATCCTGAGGGACCAGTAGGAAAATTTATCGAGAAAAAAGGCGAAGGTGTTCATCACATAGCATTTGCGGTTGAAGGATTGCAAGAAACATTAGATTTGGTTGCCGAAAGAGGTGTAACACTTATCGACAAAGCACCACGCAAAGGCGCCGAAGGATTGAACATTGCGTTTTTACATCCAAAATCGACATTTGGTGTACTTACCGAACTTTGCGAAGATCCAAACAAATAATTTCAAACAAAAAGTGTAAGAATTAAAACACGAAATAAATGAAAAATCAAGAAAAAGTAAAAAATCTTATCGATTTGCGCGTTCAAGCCAAATTGGGAGGTGGTGAAAAGCGCATTGCTTCACAACATGCTAAAGGCAAATATACAGCCCGTGAGCGCATCGACATGCTCCTCGACGAAGGTAGTTTCGAAGAGCTCGATATGTTTGTAACACACCGTTGTAATAACTTTGGCCTCGAGAAAGAGAAATATCTTGGCGACGGTGTTGTAACCGGTCATGGTACAATCGATGGTCGTTCGGTGTATGTTTTTGCGCAAGACTTTACCGTTTTTGGTGGTTCGCTATCCGAAACAATGGCATTAAAAATTTGCAAAGTAATGGATATGGCCATGAAAATGGGTTGCCCAGTAATTGGTATCAACGATTCGGGTGGTGCACGTATCCAAGAGGGTGTTACTTCGTTGGCTGGATACGCCGAAATTTTCGAACGCAACATTCTCGCTTCAGGTGTTATTCCTCAAATTTCGGCCATTTTTGGCCCATGTGCTGGTGGTGCAGTTTACTCGCCTGCCCTCACCGACTTTGTGTTAATGACTGAGCAAAACTCATATATGTTTGTAACTGGACCAAAAGTTGTAAAATCGGTTACAGGCGAAGATATTACTACCGAAGATTTGGGTGGTGCTAATGTTCACGCCGGAAAATCGGGTGTTTCGCACTTTAAAGCCGAGTCGGAAGAAGAAGGTATTATGATTATTCGTAAATTACTTTCGTTCTTACCACAAAACAATCTCGAGGAAGCTCCGCTTTTCGATTGCAAAGATCCTATCGATCGATTGGAAGACTCGTTGAATGCAATGATTCCTGACAATCCGAACTTGCCATACGACATGAAAAACGTTATTCACGCAATTGTTGATAACGAAGAATTCCTCGAAATTCACCGTCATTATGCTCGTAATATTATTGTTGGTTTCGCACGTTTCAACGGTGTTTCAACAGGTATTATTGCCAATCAGCCTAACTTCTTGGCAGGTGTATTGGATTGCGATTCGTCGCGCAAGGCAGCTCGCTTTGTTCGTTTTTGCGATGCTTTCAATATTCCAATTCTTACTTTGGTTGATGTACCAGGTTTCTTGCCAGGTTCGGGTCAAGAATATGCAGGTATCATTACGCATGGTGCTAAATTAATGTTTGCTTATGGCGAAGCTACTGTGCCAAAAGTAACTGTTACATTGCGCAAATCGTATGGTGGTGCACACGATGTAATGAGCTGTAAACAATTGCGTGGCGACTTTAACTACGCATGGCCAACAGCCGAAATTGCTGTTATGGGTGCTGCTGGTGCTATCGAAGTTCTCGAAGGTCGTGCCATTGCTGCAATTGCCGATCCACAAGAGAGAGCTGCATTTATTGCCGAAAAAGTGGAAGAATACAACGAGAAGTTTGCAAATCCTTATCAAGCAGCTGCTTATGGCTATATTGATGATGTAATTGAACCACGCAACACGCGCTTCCGTGTGATACGTGCATTCGAAGCGCTTCAAACTAAAAAATTGGTTAATCCATTGAAAAAACATTGTAACATCCCATTGTAAAAAATATGACAGCACTAAATATTACAAACTGGACCGAACTTTTAACAGGTTCGGCAGTAGGAATAACTGTTGTATTCATTGTTTTAACAGTAGTTTTCTTATTTTTCTTAGGCTTACAACGTTTCATGCTCAACAATAGCAAGAAAAAAATGGTAAAAGCCGGAAAAAAAGAAGAAGAAATTGTACAAGTAGCTGCAAACGAAGTAGCTGCTATTTCAATGGCTTTGCATCTATTGTTCAACGATGAGCACGATGAAGAAAGTAATATCATTACTATCAAACGTATTCAACGTCGTTATTCTCCTTGGAATTCAAAAATATATGGATTAAATAATAATATACATAGAAGATGAAAAAATTTGATTTTAATATAAATGGCGACGACTATCATGTACACATCAAAAAAGTTGAAGATGGTGTTGCCGAATTAGAAGTGAATGGTACGCCTTACTCGGTAAAAATTAAGCAAACCGAGAAAATGGTGTCGAAAACTCCTACACTTACTCGCAAAGAAGTGCCCAATAAACCTGGTCAAGGTGCCGAAAAGCTTCAACCCGTTGCACCAACATCGCGTCCAAGTGCAAAAAGTATCAAATCGCCACTACCTGGCAATGTGCTTAAAGTGCTTGTAAACGAAGGCGATGAGTTTAAAGATGGTGATGTGCTAATGGTAATGGAGTCGATGAAAATGGAAAACAATATTTTGGCCGAAAGCAATGGCCGTATTGTCAAAATCAACGCTCCAGCAGGAAAAGCAGTGCTTCAAGATGAAGTGTTGTTTGAAATTGAATAACACTTAAAGAAAATATAATGAAAGACTTAAAATATAAATTGGGGTTGCTATTTATATTATTAGGATTGTTTCTTCCGTTTCAGCTGTTCGCAGCTGGATCGGGAGATTCTTCCCTTATTATGGATAGTTTGCAAAAGTTTTGGTCGGGTACCAGCTTTGCAAATTTCGAATTTAAATACCTAATAATGATTGCTATAGGTATTATTTTTATTTATTTAGGAATTGCTAAAAATTGGGAACCTTTGTTATTAATACCTATTGGCTTTGGTATTTTAGTGGGCAATATACCCTTTGCCGAAGGTAACAAAATTGGTATTTACGAAGAAGGTTCTGTATTAAATATATTGTATAGTGGTGTAGTTTCGGGTTGGTATCCTCCGCTTATCTTTTTAGGCATTGGTGCAATGACCGATTTCTCATCGCTTATATCAAATCCAAAATTAATGCTTCTTGGGGCTGCTGCTCAAATTGGTATTTTTGTTACTTTTATTGGTGCTTATGCATTAGATTTTACACCCGAGCAATCAGGTGCTATTGCAATTATTGGTGGTGCCGATGGACCAACTGCCATTTTCCTCTCGGCAAAATTGGCGCCCGAACTTATGGGTGCAATTGCTGTGGCTGCTTATTCGTATATGGCGCTTGTGCCTGTAATACAACCACCTATAATGCGATTGCTCACCAATAGCAAAGAAAGAGTAATACGCATGAAACCTCCTCGTCAGGTTACAAAATTGGAGAAAATTATTTTCCCAATTGTAGGTTTATTACTCACAACATTTATATCGCCTAGCGCCTTACCGCTTTTGGGTATGTTGTTTTTTGGTAATTTACTCAAAGAGTCGGGCGTTACCGAACGCTTGGCCGAAACAGCTCGTTTTGCGCTCATCAATACAATAACCATTTTATTGGGCTTAACCGTTGGTGCATCAACACAAGCTGACAGATTTTTGACAGTAAATTCGATGAAGATATTTGCTCTTGGTGCATTCTCGTTCGTTATTGCAACGGCTTGTGGTGTATTATTTGCCAAATTAATGAATATGTTTTTGAGTGATACTAACAAAATCAATCCACTCATTGGATCGGCAGGCGTTTCGGCTGTGCCCGATGCTGCACGTGTTTCGCAAGAGGTTGGTTTGCATTACGATAAAAATAACCACTTGCTAATGCACGCTATGGCGCCCAATGTTTCGGGTGTTATTGGTTCGGCTGTTGCAGCGGGTATTTTGCTTAGTTTGCTCACATAAAATACATATTTAAGTTAAAAAAATCCAGGATTTATAATTCTGGATTTTTTTATGAAAAAATTACCGAATAAATTGTCAAACTATTGTTTAATTGACATATTTTTATAATCTTTGCAGCAAATTGAAAAATTATAAATTTAAACACCTTGATACATGCAAAACGAATCTTTGTACTATCAGTATGCCCGTGATTTTGCCTTAAAAACAAACCGTAGCATTTTTGTAACAGGTAAAGCAGGAACCGGTAAAACTACCTTCCTTCACAAATTAAAAACCGACACAGCAAAGCAAACAGCCATTGTTGCTCCTACAGGTATTGCCGCCATAAATGCTGGCGGTACAACAATTCACTCATTCTTTCAGCTACCATTTAGTCCGTTCATTCCTACAATCGATGGACGTAAACAGTTGATTGAAAAAATAAAAATGCAAGGAACACGCCGTCGCGTACTACAAGAGCTCGAACTTTTGGTGATCGACGAAATTAGTATGGTTCGTGCCGATGTGCTCGATGCCATTGACACTATACTCCGAAATGTGCGCTATCGTTATCGGGAGCCTTTTGGTGGTGTGCAGCTAATTTTTATTGGCGATATGTTTCAGCTTTCGCCTGTTGCTTCGAACGAAGAATGGCAAATACTGAGCAAGTACTACGAAAGTCAATATTTTTTTCATAGCCATGTAACTAAAGAGCAGCAACCGCTTTACATTGAGTTCGACAAAATTTTTCGTCAAACCAATGCCGACTTTATTTCTGTTCTCAACGAAGTGCGCAATAATCGCTTGTCCGACAATGGATTAAGGCTTTTGCAAAGCCGTTATAATCCAAGTTTTCAGCCTACAAAAAACGATGGATACATTATATTAACAACACATAATTATAAAGCTGATAAAATAAATAACGATGAATTAGCATCGATAAAAGAAAAAACCTATGCTTTCGAAGCAAAAATCGAAGGCGATTTTCCCGAAAAAGCATATCCTACCGAAAAACAACTGACTTTAAAAGTTGGCGCAAAAGTAATGTTTATTAAAAACGATACCGAGCAACCTCGTCGATTTTTTAATGGTAAAATTGGTGTTATCGAGAGTATTAGCGATAAAAACATCACAATAATTGCCACCGACGATCAGTCGAAAATTGTGATAGAGCCCATGTTGTGGGAAAATGTAAAATATACTGCCGACGAAAAAACTAAAAAACTAAACGAAGAAATTGTCGGTCGGTTCATACAATATCCTTTGCGTTTGGCATGGGCCATTACCATACATAAAAGTCAGGGACTTACGTTCGATAAAACAGTGATTGATGCTGGCGAAGCTTTTGCGCCCGGACAAGTTTATGTGGCTCTAAGCAGATGCCGCAGCCTCGAAGGTATTGTATTGTGGAGTCAAATTAATCCTTACAGCATATCAAACGACAAAGAAATTGTAAATTACGAACATAATAAAGCCGATTCGCTATTTTTAGAGCAACAACTATTGCAATCGAAAAACGAATTTCGACTATTTGTTCTTGAGCAATTGTTCGATTTTAAAGTAATAATTGCATATATTTCGAGATTAATAAGGGATTTCGAATCGGTTAAAAGCTCGTTTAATAGCGATACGGAAGGTTTTTTGCAGAATATTCTTCGACAAACACAAGATTTAAGTACTGTAGCAGATAAATTTCATGGACAATTAATAAATATTTTTCAAGATAAAAATTTCAACGAAGATTATTTAACTCAAAGGTTAGTGGCTGCTTTCGATTTTTTTAAACCAAAAATAAAAAATCTTGTTGATACAATTTTGCAATCGCCAGCCAAAACCGACAGTAGAAATAATGCAAAAGACTATAACGAACAGTTACAAACATTTTTTAGTTTTACATATCAAAAATTCCATATTATGGATAAATTATCTATGCCTTTCGACATAGATCAGTTTTTTGTTGTAAAAAATACGCTCCTCCTACCCGATTTTAATGTAAACTCTTATAATAAAGAGAATTACACACCAAACACCAATGTGAGAAACAAGGACTTATTGTTTGAGCTTATAGCCATTCGCAACAATATTTCCGACCTTCACAACCTACCAATTTACTTAGTTGCAGGTAGTAAAACGCTCAACGAAATGGCCGAAAACTTACCGCAAACCGAAAGTCAATTGCTCAAGATAAATGGATTTGGCAAAGTAAAAGTTGCACAATTTGGACAACAATTTTTGGACGCAATTAATAAGTATTGCGAAAAAAATAATTTATCAACTAATATTGATTATTTTAGTTCGGCAAAAAAAGAAAAAATTGCCGAAAAGAAAGAGAAGAAAGAAAAGGGAGATACATATCGTTTAACATACGAACTTTATAAAAAAGGAAAGTCGATTGAAGAAATTGCTACCGAAAGAAGTTTGGCAACATCAACCATTGCAGGACATCTACTAAAGTATATTGCAAATGGCGAACTCGAAATGAGCGAATTTATATCGCTTAAAAAATGTGAGCAAGCATATGCCCTTTTCAAACAAAATACCGACACGGGTTCGGTATATCAAATGCTTGAAAAAACACTCGAGAAGCACGAAATTCCTTTTTTCCTAGCGTGGAAACGCGGATTAAGCGAAAATCAATCTCGTGACTTTTAAAAAAGTATTCAATATCTTATTTCTTTGACTTCTGTGTGCGAGCTATAACTGCTTTTAGTTGTAGCTCGCGCAATGCATCGCTCGCTATCCATCGTGCCGATGCGCTGGGATGTGATTTTATGCTTTCGGCGAGCGCAATAGCTTGTAATCGAAGTGTTTCGTTGCGTTTTCCTATTTGTCTTAATGCCCAATTCACAGCTTTTTTTACAAAATTTCGTTCGTCATAAGCCTCATTTTCAATCATTTCGAAAAATGGATAAAAAAATGCATCATCGTTCTTAGGGTAAATAAAAGCCAATTTGCACATCAACACAAAAGCAGTTCGTTTTACAAATTCGTGTTCCGATGCAACGAATTTATGTATCATTGTTAAGCAATAAGGTGTTTTTGCCAATTGATCGCATGCAATATCGCACAAATCCCACGAATTAAAATCGGCTACCCACTGCTCGGCCTGTTCTGGGTCAAATGTTTTAGGGTCGATAATGATAGAAGCCAATAAACGCGCCTCGTGAACATTGGTTTTCCACAAATCAGAAGCAATTATATTGTTGTTTTTTAATGCTTTAGCAATTAATCGTATTTTGGGGATGCTCACACCAATGGCAGTTTCGGTGTTAATACCAAAGCGTTTCATTTTTTGAAGATGATCGGGCGACGATTGAGCATTTAGTTGCTCCAAAATTGCAATTGTATTCATAATTTTTTAAAAGTGTAATATTTTTCCCTTTTCCCTCATTACTTTGAGATAAAAAACTGAAGTAAAGCCCCCACCTAAACTGGTTCAACTGTGCTTTCGACTGCTTTACGTTCGAAGTTATGACGCCGAAGTCATAGATTGAAGCCTATAGGGGAATTTAAATGGGGAATTGATAATGTGTTGATTAATGATATTTGATTTAAAGCAATTGTGTTTTTTTCTGTTTAAAATTCTTCATTAAAAAGCCAAATAATTCACTTCTTCGTTTCCATCATTTGCACATTGGCCAAACGTTTAACTGTTTCGTTGTGAAAAAACATAAGTTGTGTACTATCAGCTTTCGAAATTTTAAACTTATCATTATTAGCAATATAGTTGTCAGTTGGAATGAGATGATATTGATATTTTGCATTTAAGATGCCTTTGTGTACATAAACTGGTAAAAATGCGGTAGATACTATTTTTTTTGTTTTTGGATTTATTCGCACACTTGCCATTATGCCACCATCGGTATGCGGTTTGCGTTGGTTGGATATTGAATTTCCCAATGAATAAAATATTGGCACAGTGTCATTTTGGCTATTCATCATAAAATCGACATTTTGCACAACATGTGGATGGCTTCCAACAACAAGTCCAATATCGTTACGTACAAAAAATGCTGCAAGTTGTTTTTGCGTATTGTTAGCTTGTAACTGATACTCGTCGCCCCAATGTATGGTCATTACAATAAAATCGGCACCACGAGCCTTAGCGGTAGCAATATCGCGTTTTATTTCAACAGTATCAATCATGTTTACCAAGTTAGGCGCAATAACCGGAATGCCATTGGTGCCATAAGTGCAATTAAGCATTGCAATTTTTAGGCCTTTAGCATGCAACATAAGCGGATAAACCGAATCGCGCTGCGCTTTGTTATAATAACTGCCCGCAAAATGCAAATCATGCTCAATAATTTTATTCAAAGTACGTTCGAGCCCACGTTTCGAGCGATCCATTGTATGGTTGTTGGCAGTGAGTATTACATTGTAGCCAGCATTTTTAAGTGCTGTTAGCAATGCGTCGGGGCTCGAAAAGTTGGGATACCCACTATATGGAGGGCCAGCAAGTGTAACTTCGAGGTTAGCAACAGCAAAATCAGCTTTTTTATAATAAGAATTAACTTGTTCAAAACATATATTAAAATCGTATATGCCTTTTGCTTTGTTGTAAGCAGCATTTATCTGTGGCATGTGCCCCATAATATCGCCCGAAAACACAAGTTCAAGCAAGTCGTCGGGGTTATTATTTGAATTTATTTCAGAAAATAATACAGTTTGTGCATTCGGACCAATAAGTAAAAAACTACTTAAAAAAGTCCAAACAAAAAACAAAACCATTATTTTCCGAAATAAATGCATAATTATTCCAAATAGTTTATTTACAATCCAAAGCACCAATAATTTGTCGCACATCGGTGTAACCATGGCGCACAAGATATTGTTCGATACCTTCTAAAACTTTTATCGTTACAGTGGGGTCGATAAAATTGGCTGTGCCAATTTGTATGGCTGTTGCACCAGCCAACAAAAACTCGATAGCATCTGTAGCATTCATTATGCCACCCATTCCCACAACTGGTACTTTTACAGCATTGGCAACTTGCCAAACCATGCGCAAGGCAATTGGCTTAACAGCCGGCCCCGAAAGCCCACCTGTGATGGTCGATAAAATTGGTTTTCGTTTTTCGGCATCGATGGCCATACCCAACAAAGTGTTGATGAGCGATATCGAATCGGCTCCTTCGGCCTCAACTGCTCTTGCAATCTCCGAAATGTCGGTAACATTAGGCGAAAGCTTCACCATAAGTTCTTTTTGATATACCCTTCGCACATCTTTAACTACCTGAGCAGCAGACGGACAGCTAGTTCCGAAAGCCATTCCACCTTCCTTTACATTTGGACAAGAAATATTTAGTTCGATACCAGTGATAAGTTCGAGGTCGTTGATGGCCTCAGCAGTCGCAATATAGTCCTCGATAGTAGAACCCGACACATTCACAAATATATCGGTGTTTACATCGCTAATTTCGGGATAAATGTTATTAATAAAATAATCGACACCCTTATTTTGCAGTCCCACAGCGTTTAACATGCCCGAAGGCGTTTCGGCCATACGTGGATATGCATTGCCCTGACGGTCGCGAAGAGTAGTTCCTTTTACAACTATACCGCCAATTCGCGACAAATCAATAAAGTCGGCATACTCTTTACCATAGCCAAAAGTACCCGATGCAGTCATCACCGGATTTTTGAGCTGAAGTTTACCTAAATCAACTTTTAAATTTACCATTTCAGTTTTGTAATATTAAATACAGGACCCTCAGTACACACACACACATGCCCATCCACCGAATCGGTAACACAGCACAAGCAAGTTCCTATGCCACAAGCCATGGTGTTTTCGAGCGAAACTTCACAATCCACATTGTTTTTTTGTGCATAGGCAGCCACGGCTTTCATCATTGGCGTAGGGCCACAAGTGTAAATTGCATCGAAATTTATATCTGTAAGAATTGAATGATTCGTAACAAAGCCTTTTTCGCCTACCGATCCATCTTCGGTGGTACAATAAAGCTCACCATATTTTTTAAACTCATCGAGTTGCAACAAATTAGCTTCGGAACGACCGCCCATTAAAAATATTGGTTTAAAACCCATTTCTTTGAGCTTAGCGCCCCAAAACAACATTGGAGCAATACCAACACCACCACCAACAAGCAAAAGCTTAGCGTCGTGCGATTGAGGTAAACTAAAGCTGTTGCCCAATGGAAGAATCAAATTTACGCTATCATTGGGTTTAAGTTCGCCAAGTTTACGCGTTCCATCGCCCACTTTTTGAATTAAAAGCCATAATTCATTGTTTTCTTTATCAAAAAAATTGATTGAAATAGGGCGCCTTAAAAAAGTTGTTGGAGAATTATCGACACGCACTTCAACAAACTGACCAGGAAGCATTTCCGGAAGTGGCGCAGTATGGGTGAGAATAAGCAGAAAATACTGATCGTTGAGCCGCGAATTGCTTTTAACCAGTAAATCGAGCATGAATTTCTTCATTTGAGTTGAAATATTTTGTTAGTAATTATAAAAACGAATCGATTTTTATTCAATCATTCAATTTGGCTACAAAATTACGCAAAATTATTTCAAATTTAAAGCAAAGCGTATTAAAAACTCAAATTCGATAAAAAATTATCAAAATATGGATAAGTATTTAGTATTGTTGAATGTGGCATATTGCCTCGGTTTAGCAGTAAATTGATAATGCAAAGAAAAACAGCACATTTGTAAGTTATAATACAAGGCATTGAATTATTTACAATACTTACAAGAGAATTAACTTAGGCTGTAATAATAATAAAAATTCATTATCTACATAGCAATGACGACAATTTCGTAATTCAACGAATTTTTATGCAAAAATCACTTTATTTATTATTTTCAAATTCATCAAAGGTATTGTCCGAATAATAAATAATAATTTTTTTCACTTTGCGCGAGTCGGGCACACGAATAATAGTTTCGAGCTGTTGCTGAGGCATAGCAGCTTCATTTGGCTCGCTATTTATCGCCTTGCTTGCAAATTCTTTCTCAATTTTCTGGTTGCTCAAAATATTCGATGCTTTTTCAGCCCCTTCATTTCTACTGTAATTACTTGTATTTGAATCAGTTTCATCGTAATTATCGAACAAAGTAGGCACTTGAGAATTTGATTCCTGACGATAAATAGGACCAACGCCCAAAATAAGCCAATCTGAGCTAATGTTTTTAAATCTTTTGAGTATTCTGCTTAGTACATCTAAACTCGGTTTGTTGCGTCCATTAATAATATGCGATAGCGTAGAGCTCTGAATGCCTATTTCAGCAGCAAATTGAGCAGCATTCAAATTTTCGAGCTGCATTATTCTGTCAATTTTATCTCTTTCAGTCATATAAATATATTATTAATGTAAATATTTACAATTGTGTTTGTGTTTGCAAATGTAAAACAAATAATTTACATATGCAATAGGTTTACAAATCTATATAAATACATTTGTAACTGTACTTTTGTAAAGTAATTCGATTACATTTATAAACAGTGTATATCCTATAATGAGCTATAAAACATAAGGTTTTATAACATTTATAAAGTAGTATATTAGCTTAATCAAAACTTTATATATATTATTTTAAATTATTGATATAATGGTGTTTGATAGATATTTATAGTCATTTGATAGTATTTTAACAGTTAGAGCTGTGATTTTGTATATTCAATTAAATTTATAAATTAGATACATATTTTAAAACGCTGATTTTAAGCATTATAATCTGCTTTTTTAACAGTTTTACAACTTGAATTTATTGTGTACAAATGTCAATGTACACAAATGTATATAGCATGGTAGTTGTAATGATTTATTGATTTATGTATATGGTTACATTTAGATATGTAAATTATAAGTTGTGTATAAATTTACATGTCTGCATTTATGTTCGTGCACATTTGTAAATACAACTGTAAATTTACATTTCTACAATATATGATACTTTATTTTTTTTTATATCTATTGATCCACTTATTCGATTTCATTAAATTTGATTCTCATTATTTTTTTTGTCATTTTATCATTGTCAAAGTTTAGATTTGGTTGATCATATTTGCTCGGACACTTAGAAAAGCACATGAGCAGTTTTGTAGAAATAAGCAAGTATTTAAATGAAATTTTAAAAATCGCTTCAACTACCCCATTTTTGAATAATGAAAATTTCATTTTACTCAAATTTATTGCCTTTACTGTCCAATTTTCTATTTTGATTAAAATTTAACACAATTAAAACCTCATTATATTTCTATATAACAGTCACTTACATTAAAATATAGCCGCTGAGATTTTCATATTTTTTTTTGATTTGTATTGTGTACATAAATTTTTTATTCTGAAGCAATAATTTTTGGGTTTTTGAGCTTGAATAATAAATTATGAGTGAAACAATTTTACACAGACATCACTCTGCAATTTTCGAATGCTAATAATATTTTTCATAATTAAATTCGACTTTATTGCTACGAGTGAAATTAAAAATTGTATTGAAAAAAATTGAAATGTGATTTCGTATTTTCTACTCAAAATACCTAATTGAATTTTTGAAGTTTTAAAAATTGATGGCGACTGAAAGTAAGTCCTCAACCCCCAACCTTATTTAACTGAGGGTTCGACTGAGAGCTCAGGCCAAAGCATAAAGGTTGAATTATGAATAGGTCGTTTAAACATTTTTGAATTGATGCATTGTGTTTTTTGTTTAAATTACTCAATATAATATCAGGCCTTTGATGCATTTATATTTCAAAGTATTGTTTTCGCACTATATGTTTGAAAATTTCACGAAACAAGTATTTTGTACTAAGTATATGAAGAATAATTTCACATTTTCTGATATAAAAACATATTAAATAAGGAGCAAATAAATGCATAAATATACATATAAATATCAACCGTTGAAATTTTATTCATTTTTTTCAATTTTAAACAATAATAGTATGCAATAAATTTGTAGAATTAGCAAAAAAGCAGTAATTTTGTACAAATTTGGACATTTCGAAAATGCGACACGAAAAGTGCTTACAATTTGTCGGATTTGAAAATTTGAAATAGAAAAAAGAATACATTATATTATATATGCAAAAGTACAAGCCATTTCATTTAGTATTAGAAGATGGCACCATTTTCGAAGGGAAGTCATTCGGATTCGAAAAAGCGGTTGCCGGTGAAGTAGTTTTTAATACAGCCATGGTCGGGTATCCCGAAAGTCTCACCGACCCTTCTTATTCGGGTCAGTTGTTGGCAGTAACCTTCCCATTGGTTGGCAATTATGGTGTTCCCAACGACATCATCGAAAACGGTCTTTCAGCTTTTTACGAATCGGAAAAAATCCAGGCATCAGCTTTGATTATTTCCGATTTTTCTTTTGAACACAGTCATTGGAACGCTGTTAAAAGCCTAAGTGATTGGTTGAAAGAGCAGGAAGTACCTGGAATTTTTGGTATCGACACACGCGAATTAACAAAATTGGTGCGCGAAAAAGGAACGATGCGCGGCAAATTGGTTTTTCCTGATGGTGAAGATATTGAATTTATCAATCCTGATGACGAAAACCAAGTTGCTAAAGTGAGTTGCAAAGAAATAATTACTTATGGAACAGGAAAACATAGAGTTTTGTTGGTGGATTGCGGAGTGAAACACAATATTATACGTTGTTTGCTAAAACGCGACACAACAGTAATTCGTGTGCCATGGGATTATGATTTTAACCATATTGAGTTTGATGGTTTGTTTATTTCGAACGGACCGGGCGACCCTGAATATGCAAAAGATACAGTGCGCCACATACAAAAAACAATGGAAACGGGTAAACCAATTTTCGGTATTTGTATGGGCAATCAGTTACTTTCGGTGGCTGGTGGTGCCAAAACTTACAAACTTAAATACGGTCACCGTAGCCATAACCAACCCGTTCAATTGGCTGGTACACAACGTGCTTTTATCACTTCGCAAAATCATGGTTTTGCGGTTGACAATGCCACCTTGGGTAACGACTGGGAAGCATTGTTTGTGAATATGAATGATGGTACGAACGAAGGTATTCGTCATAAAACTATGCCTTGGTTTTCGGCACAATTTCATCCCGAGGCAGCTTCGGGACCAACCGACACTGAGTTTTTGTTTGATGTTTTTATAAAAACTTTGGATGGATCAAACGCAACAATTCCACAATTGATTGAAGCAGAAATGGATGCACGTTTGGTAAAAAAACAACTTTACCAAGGTGTTGAAAAATCGGAGATTAAAAAAGTTCTGGTTTTGGGTTCGGGTGCATTAAAAATTGGTGAGGCAGGCGAGTTCGACTACTCTGGATCGCAAGCACTAAAAGCTTTGAAGGAAGAAGGAATTGAGACAATACTTATCAACCCGAACATTGCAACAGTACAAACATCGGAAGGAATTGCCGACAAAGTTTATTTTTTGCCAGTAACGCCCGATTTTGTGGAGCGTGTTATCGAACGCGAACGCCCTGATAGTGTGTTTCTTTCGTTTGGTGGACAAACAGCTTTGAATTGTGGTGTGGCATTATTCAAAAATAAAATATTCGAAAAATACAATGTTCGCGTTTTGGGTACGCCTGTACAATCGATTATTGATACTGAAGACCGCGAAATTTTCAATCAGAAATTATCCGAGATTGATGTAAAATATATTAAGAGTGAAGCAGTTACAACAGTAAAAGATGCTTTGCGTGCGGCTAACGAATTGGGTTACCCGGTAATTGTGCGTGCAGCCTATGCATTGGGCGGATTGGGAAGTGGATTTTGCGACAATGATGAAGAAATGTTATCATTGGCAACAAAAGCATTCTCGTACTCGACACAGGTATTGGTCGAAAAATCGCTCAAAGGTTGGAAAGAAATTGAATATGAAGTTGTTCGCGACCGTTACGATAACTGTATCACAGTTTGTAATATGGAAAACTTCGACCCACTCGGCATTCATACAGGCGAAAGTATTGTGGTTGCACCTTCGCAAACACTTACCAACAGCGAATATCATAAATTGCGTGAGCTGGCCATACGCATTATTCGCCATATCGGAATTGTGGGCGAATGTAATGTGCAATATGCTTTCGATCCATTTTCGGAAGATTACCGCGTTATTGAAGTGAATGCTCGTTTGAGCCGTTCGTCGGCATTGGCCTCAAAAGCAACAGGTTACCCTTTAGCATTTGTAGCGGCAAAACTAGGATTGGGTTATGGTTTACCCGAATTGAAAAACACGGTAACGAAAGATACTTCGGCATTTTTTGAACCCGCACTCGATTATATTGTATGTAAAATTCCTCGTTGGGATTTGGCAAAATTCCATGGTGTAAGTCGCGAAATTGGTTCGTCGATGAAATCGGTAGGCGAAATTATGTCGATTGGTCGTACTTTCGAAGAAGCTTTCCAGAAAGGATTGCGCATGATACAACAAGGAATGCACGGATTTGTTGCCAACAAAGAACTGTATACCAACGAATTGGACAAAGACCTATCCTCGCCTACGGATAAACGTGTGTTTTACTTGTCGCAAGCATTTGAACAAGGTTACAGTGTAGATAGAATATACGAATTAACCAAAATTGATCGTTGGTTTTTGCACAAACTCAAAAATATTATCGACACTTCGCACGAAATTGAAGCATTTGAGAACAAAGAAGCTTTGCCAACCGATTTATTTAGAAAAGCAAAACAAATTGGTTTCTCCGATTATCAAATTTCGAAACTTATATACAAGCAACAAATGCCTGCCGATACCATTCGCAACGAACGTATCAAACGCGGCATTGTGCCAGTAGTGAAACAAATTGATACTTTGGCTGCCGAATATCCTGCGCAAACCAACTATTTGTATCTCACTTACAATGGAATAAGCAACGATGTAAAATATCTTGGCGACCGTCGTTCGATGATTGTATTGGGTTCGGGTGCTTATCGTATTGGCTCGTCGGTTGAATTCGACTGGTGTTCGGTGAATGCATTGAATACAATTCGCAAAGAAGGTTACCGTTCGGTAATGATAAATTACAACCCCGAAACTGTTTCGACCGACTACGACATGTGCGACCGCTTGTACTTTGATGAGTTAAGCTACGAACGTGTGCGCGACATTATTGAACTCGAAAATCCGAATGGTGTAATTGTATCAACAGGCGGACAAATACCTAATAATTTGGCAGTTAAGCTCGACAAAGCTGGTGTTCGTATTTTAGGTACACAAGCCAAAGATATTGACAATGCCGAAGATAGACATAAATTCTCGTCGATGCTCGACCGTTTGGGTATTGACCAACCACGTTGGAAAGAATTGAGTTCGATGGACGATATACATTCGTTTGTCGACGAGGTAGGTTTTCCATTATTGGTGCGTCCATCTTATGTACTATCGGGAGCAGCAATGAATGTGTGTTCGAACAAAAGTGAGCTAGAGCGTTTTCTTACTCTTGCAACCGAAGTTTCGCGTGAGCATCCGGTGGTAGTTTCGGAGTTTATCGAATATGCTAAAGAAATTGAGATTGACGCAGTTGCACAAAATGGCGAATTGGTTGTTTATGCCATTTCGGAACACGTAGAGTTTGCAGGCGTACACTCGGGGGATGCCACGATACAGTTTCCGCCGCAAAAAATTTACACGCAAACGGTGCGTCGTATCAAACAAATTGCACGCGAAATTGCACGTGAGCTTCATATTTCGGGACCATTCAACATTCAGTTTTTGGCCAAAGACAACGACATAAAAGTAATCGAATGCAACCTTCGTGCTTCTCGATCATTCCCATTCGTATCAAAAGTATTGAAAATAAACTTCATAGAATTGGCAACGCAGGTAATGATGGGCATGCAAGTTGAAAAGCCTGAGAAATCGGCCTTCGACCTTGATTATGTGGGTATTAAGGCTTCGCAATTCTCGTTTACGCGTTTGCAAAAAGCCGACCCAGTATTGGGTGTCGACATGGCTTCGACGGGTGAAGTTGGTTGTATAGGCACACATTTCGATGATGCATTATTAACAGCTATGCTCTCGGTAGGTTATCGCATTCCGAAACAAAATATTTTGGTATCGTCGGGGTCCACAAAATCGAAAGTCGACCTTTTAGATGCCTGTCGGATATTGGCTAAAAACAATTATAATTTGTTTGCTACTGGTGGTACGCACAAATTCCTTATCGAGAACGAAGTGCCTTGTACACACGTAGGCTGGCCCGATGAAGATGCCGAGCTTAAAGCAATGGATATGATAAATGATAAGAAATTCGATTTGGTTATCAACATTCCAAAAAATCTCACCGAGCGCGAATTGACCAATGGTTACAAAATTCGTCGTGGCGCCATCGATTTCAATATCCCATTAATTACCAATGCTCGTTTGGCTTCGGCCTTTATAAAAGCATTCTGTAAAATGCAACAAGATGGCATTGCCATCAAGCATTGGGAAGAGTATAAATAAGATAATTAAGCTGTATTCGTAATGCTAAATTTCGAATACAGCTTTTTTAATTTTAAAATTTATAGCGCATTTAACAAAAAAAGCTAATTTTACTTTCAGTTCGGTTTACAAAATCTGCTTTTTTAGCAATAGAAGCTAACAGGTATATACTTTTCACATTTGTACTATTAAGGCTTTTGTTATAATAGTATTTTTTTACGACAATATTTTTTCAGCATTACAGTACACTGTAACATGCTGATATACAGTTGGTATACCAACAAAACAATAAAACAATAAAACTAAAAGAATAATAATGGACAAATCAGTAAAGAAAGTCCTTTTATTGGGTTCGGGCGCACTCAAAATTGGACAAGCAGGAGAATTCGACTATTCGGGTTCGCAGGCCCTAAAGGCCTTGAAAGAAGAAGGTATTAAAACGGTGTTGATAAATCCAAACATTGCCACTATTCAAACATCAGAAGGCATTGCAGATAGTGTTTACTTTCTGCCCATAACGCCACAATTTGTTGAAGAAGTGATTAAAAAAGAACAACCAGATGGTTTGTTATTAGCATTTGGCGGTCAAACAGCACTGAACTGTGGTACAGAACTTTATCTTAGCGGAACACTTAAAAAATATGGTGTAAAAGTTTTGGGCACAAGTGTGGAGGCCATTATGATTACCGAAGATAGAGATTTGTTTGTGAAAAAACTCAACGAAATTGCAGCCAAAACGCCAGTATCAGAAGCAGTTGAAAGTTTGGAGGCCGCAAAACTTGCAGCAAATCGCATTGGTTATCCCGTTATGGTACGTTCGGCCTACGCACTTGGCGGATTAGGTTCGGGCATTTGTGCCAACGAAACCGAATTTATTACTCTGTGTGAAAGCGCATTAGCATTTTCGAAACAAATTTTGATTGAAGAGAGTTTAAAAGGCTGGAAAGAAATTGAATTTGAAGTAATTCGCGATAAAAACGATCATTGTTTTACAGTTGTACCAATGGAAAATTTCGATCCATTAGGTATTCATACAGGCGAATCGATTGTTGTAGCTCCAATTATTAGTTTATCGAAAGAACAAATAGCTCACCTCGAAGATATTGCACGTAAAGTTGTACGACATATTGGTATAGTTGGCGAATGTAATATTCAATATGCCTACAATGCCGAAACAAATGACTATAGAATCATTGAAATAAATGCACGTTTGAGTCGTTCGTCGGCTTTGGCATCAAAGGCCTCGGGTTATCCATTGGCATTTGTTGCTACAAAATTAGCATTAGGATATTCGCTCGATCAGATTGGTGAAATGGGCACTGCACAGTCGGCCTATGTAGCGCCAAGTGTTGATTATATGATAGTTAAGATTCCACGTTGGGATTTAACCAAGTTTGCAGGTGTGAGTCGCGAAATTGGTTCGTCGATGAAGTCGGTAGGCGAAATTATGTCGATAGGGCAATCATTCGAAGAAATTATTCAAAAAGGTTTGCGCATGATTGGACAAGGAATGCACGGATTTGTAGGAAATAACGATTTGAAATTTGATGATGTAGCCTCTGCCCTTTCGAAACCTACTGACTTACGTATTTTTGCCATTGCCGATGCTTTCGAAAAAGGATTTAGTGTTGAGCAAATTGTCAATTTGACAAAAATTGACAAATGGTTTATCGAAAAACTTGAAAATATTCATTTGTATAGCAAAAAAATTGCTCAATATCAAAATATTAACGATTTGCCAAATGAAGTATTAGCTGAAGCAAAACGCTTGGGCTTTTCTGATTTTCAGATTGCTCGTTTTGTTGAAAGCCCCAAAGGCAATATGGAAACTGAATTGTTGGCGGTACGAAATCGTAGAAAAGCATTAGGAATTACACCTAAAATTGGACGCATAACAACCATTGCTTCAGCGCAAGACCACGAAACAAACTATTTATATTTAACTTACGGCAATAAAAATAATGTTTATCAACCAAAAGTATCGTCGAACTCGGTAGTTGTTTTAGGTTCAGGTGCTTATCGTATTGGCTCGTCGGTCGAATTTGACTGGTGTTCGGTAAATGCAGTTCAAACAGCACGTAAATTGGGCTACGAGTCGGTTATTATTAACTATAATCCCGAAACAGTTTCGACCGATTACGACATGTGCGACCGATTATATTTTGATGAATTGTCGTTTGAGCGCGTATTGGATGTTATTGACATTGAAAACCCGAAGGGAACAATCGTTTCGATGGGCGGACAAATACCTAACAATTTAGCTGTAAAGCTTGATAAACAAAACGTTAAGATATTAGGAACAACAGCAGCATCCATCGACCGTGCAGAAAATAGACATAAATTTTCGTCGATGCTCGATGCCTTAAACATCGACCAACCCCGCTGGAAAGAACTCAGCAGTTTTGAAGAAATTGACAGTTTTGTAGAAGAAGTTGGTTTTCCGGTGTTAATTCGTCCCTCGTATGTACTTTCGGGTGCAGCCATGAATGTATGTTATGATAAAGAGCAAATGCTTAAATTTCTGACACTTGCGGCCAAAGTTTCGAAAGAATATCCGGTTGTTGTATCGTCGTTTATGCAAAATGCAAAAGAGCTCGAGTTCGATGCAGTAGCGCAAAATGGTGAAGTAATTGAATATGCAATATCAGAACATGTCGAATTTGCAGGTGTACACTCAGGTGATGCCACTTTGGTATTTCCAGCTCAAAAAATATATTTCGAAACCATGCGTCGCGTAAAAAAGATTTCGAAGCAAATTGCTAAAGAGCTCAACATCAGCGGCCCATTTAATATACAGTTTTTGGCAAAAAACAACGAGATAAAAGTAATCGAGTGTAATTTACGTGCATCACGCTCTTTCCCATTTGTTTCGAAAGTGCTCAAACGCAATTTTATCGATACAGCAACGCGCATTATGCTCGAAGCATCGTTTAATAAGCCCACCTCTGATATATTTGATATTGAACATGTTGGCGTAAAAGCTTCGCAATTTTCATTCAATAGGTTGCAAAATGCCGACCCAATTTTAGGTGTCGATATGTCGTCGACAGGTGAAGTGGGTTGTATTGGCGACGATTACCGCGAAGCCTTATTAAAATCTTTGTTATCAGTAGGTTATCATATTCCTCAAAAATCAGTTCTGGTGTCGTCGGGCGAAGCAAAATCGAAAGTGGATTTGCTAGAAGCTTGTCACGAACTAAACAACAAAGCTTATACTATTTATGCAACAAATGGCACATGTAATTTTTTAAATGAAAATGGCATTAATGCTAAGAAAGTATTATGGCCCGACGAAGAAGGCGAAAATAATGTAATTGAGTTAATGGGCAAGAAAGTGTTTGATTTAGTGATAAATATTCCAAAGAATCAGACAAGAAGAGAGTTAACCAATGGTTATAAAATCAGACGTGGAGCTGTTGATTACAACATACCTTTGCTAACAGATGCTCGTTTAGCCTCGGCATTTATACATGCATTTTGTACGCTGGATATTAGCGATTTAAAAATAAAAAGTTGGAGCGAATACTGACTTTTTGATTGACAACAACTCTAATTCGCAACAAAAAAGCCACTCAACTTATTGAGTGGCTTTTTTTATTAAACCGATGTCGAATATTATGCTTCGACGATTTCAATTTTCTCAATTTTGTCGCCTTGACGAATGGCATCAACTACTTCGATACCTTCGACAACTTTACCAAAGCAAGTGTGGTTGCGATCGAGATGTGCTGTGTTGGCACGGCTATGGCATATAAAAAACTGAGAACCACCGGTATTACGGCCTGCATGTGCCATAGATAATACTCCTCTGTCGTGAAATTGATTGTCGCCTGTAAGTTCGCAATCGATGCTATAACCAGGGCCACCAGCGCCTGTTCCATTCGGACAACCACCTTGAATTACAAAATTAGGAATTACACGGTGAAAAGTAAGTCCATTGTAAAAACCCTTTTCAGATAAGTCGATGAAGTTCTTCACTGTATTTGGAGCATCTTTTTCGTAAAACTCCACTGTCATTACTCCCTTTACTGTTGAAATAATTGCTTTTTTCATTTTAAAAAATCGCGTAGTCGCCACTTTATTGTTTATTGATATTTATTTTATATTAAAATACGTCCAATTAGAAAATATTTTTGTGTTGAAAACATTAAAAAATATCCAAGCGTGTAAATTACTTGCTTCTTTTACTCTATAATTCAGTACGATATTAATATTTTCGGTATCACGAGTTCCACATCGGGTTTTGAACACAAGTTTTTTGTTTTCGGTATTATAAATTACCACATTAGCAAAGTCGTTGGGCGAAGCATTTGCATCAAAATCCCATTGTAGGGCTATCGTTTGGGAATTCAGCAATTTTGCTTCAATTGTTTTTGCCGGAATTATATCGTCGTGCAACGAAATTAATTTTGAAAAATCAATTTTATCAAAATCATCATTCTCAGCAAAGAAAAATTCAAGATAATCATCCGCAAAATCTTCGCTTAAATACTCGAAAACCTCATAAAAGGCTTCTTTTAATTTCAAAAAATCTTGCTTCTCTCCCACTCTAGCTTATTGATTTTCAGTAATTTCGAACACCAAAAATTGAACTACCTATACGAACCATTGTACTTCCTTGTGCTATGGCTAATTGATAATCGTCGGACATACCCATCGATACAATATTAAAGCGCTCGTTGTTGGCAAAACACTCGGTTTTCAATTGTTCGAAAACTGCTTTAAGCAAATCAAACTCCGAACGCACCAAATCCGTATCGTTACTAAAGGTAGCCATGCCCATTACACCAACAATTTCGGCATATTGAAGTTTCTGAAAACCCTCATCTTTAAAACTATTTAGTATTTCGTCCACCGAAAAACCAAATTTTGTATCTTCTTTAGCAATATGTATTTGCAGTAAACATTGCTGTTTTCGTCCAATTTTTGCTGCTTGTTTTTCTATTTCGGCAAGTAATTTTATTGAGTCGACACCATGTATTAAGTCAACAAATGGCACAATATATTTCACCTTATTGCTCTGTAAATGACCAATAAAATGCCACTTTATATCTTTTGGTAGCGATTCGTATTTAGCACACATTTCCTGCACTTTGCTTTCGCCAAAAACACGTTCGCCAACATTATAGGCTTGCATAATATCGTCGTTGGAATGAAATTTCGACACACACACCAATTGTACGTGTTTGGGTATGTTTTTCCGAATTTCAGCTATATTTGAAGCTATCGACATGTTACATTCATTTTTTAAAAAATTATCAGTACAAAAATACTAAAAAAGCAGCTTTAATTAAACATTTAACTTGCAAATATGTTAGAAAAGTAAATTTAAAACACTACAAAATGGATAAACATAAAATTTCGACCAATTGGTTGCAAAACATGTCGTTCGAATCGGACATTGATGGACATAAAGTACGCGTAGATGCTCCTGTAAATGGAGGTGGTGATAATAGTGGCCCTAGTCCGAAAAAACTTATGTTGGCTGCCTTGAGTGGTTGCACAGGCATGGATGTGGTTTCGATACTAAAAAAAATGCGTGTTGAGATAGACAGTTGTAGCATTGAAGTTGAAGGTTGGCTCGAAGACGAACATCCGCGTTTTTACAACAAAATGCATGTTACATATATTTTTAGAGGGCAAAATTTGCCTATGGACAAGCTCGAAAAGGCTGTAAAAATGAGCGAAGATACTTATTGTGGTGTTCGTGCCTTATATGCAAAAGCGATTGAAGTGAGTTCGTCGATTGTTATTGAATAATAATTAGGGATTTAAATTTTGAAGATTTTATATTTGAAGATTTGAAGATTTGAGATTTGAAGATTTGATAGATTTGTCCCGATTGCTATCGGGATTGATAGGTTTGAGATTTATAGATAAAAAGCTGTGTGTCAAATCAATATAACACACAGCTTTTTTTTAATTGTTATACAAATACTGTAATTTATTTTGTGTTAAATGAGTCATTTCAACCCCAAAAACAATCGGAAGAAATTTTCAAATAAATAAACAATATTTTTTTTTAATGCTTGATATTTTCAACTTCTTTGGGATCGTGTTTGTGTTTAAACATTATGGCAAACAACACACCAACTACAAGTGCATATGCTGCAAAAGTAAACCAAATGTTTGGCCAATCTTTATGTCCATCGGCGCTTGTAAAAAACTTGTCGATTAAGTTGCCACTAATCAAACTGCCCATTATTGCGCCAAAACCATTGGTCATCATCATAAACAAACCTTGTGCCGATGAGCGCATTTTGGGGCTTGTAGAAGTTTCGACAAAAAGCGAACCCGAAATATTGAAGAAATCGAATGCCATACCGTAAACCATCATCGAAAGAATTATCATCCAAAGACGATCGTCGGGGTTACCAAAACCAAACAATGCAAAGCGCAATACCCAAGCGGCCATGCTCATGAGCATAACATTCTTAATACCAAAACGTTTAAGAAAAAATGGGATAGCCAAAATAAACAAAGTCTCTGATATTTGCGAAATCGACATTACGATGGTGGAGTATTTTACAACAAAAGAATTAGCATATTGAGGTATTTCTTTAAAATCGTCGAGGAAAGTATCGCCATACATATTTGTAAGTTGCAAAGCAGCCCCTAAAAACATCGAAAAAACAAAAAACAATGCCATTTTGTAATTGGCAAACAATTTAAATGCATCCAAACCTAAAGTTTGAATCAAGCCAGCACCTTTTTGTATACCTCCTTGTGGAGCACATTTGGGTAGCGAAAACGAATACACACCCAACACTATCGAAAAAATTGCTGATATAACAAATTGATTTTCGGAAGCTTTATTGCCAGTTAAATTTGTAACCCACATGGCCACAATAAAACCAATGGTACCCCACACGCGAATGGGCGGAAAATCTTTTACAACATCGAAATTCGCAGTTTTAAGTGCATTGTAAGCAATTGAATTAGAAAGCGCTATGGTTGGCATATAAAAAATCATTGCCACAAGCATAATCCAGAAAAATGTGTGCGGATTATCGATTTGTGTAAGCATAAAAATGGATATGCCACCTAAAATATGCAATATACCATACAGTTTTTCGGCATTCATCCAACGGTCGGCCACAATACCCATTAATGTTGGCATAAATAAGGATGCTATACCTAAAGTTGTGAAAACAGCTCCAAAATTTGCACCATCCCATTGCTTAGTATTAAACCAAAATACACCGATAGTAATAAGCCAAGCTCCCCAAACAAAGAATTGGAGAAAATTCATGATAATAAGACGAAGTTTCAGTCCCATGATTTTGTTCTTTTTTTTAAGATTAATATAATTGTTTTTTTTGTGTGTTAATTATTACGTTTACGCTCCAGTGCATCGCGCAAATTTACGGCTAATTCGTACTTTTCTTCGGTAATAGCCATTTTCAACAACTCATTCAGAGCATCTTCGCTCAAAGCATCGAGCTGTTCAGCTGTCATTTCTTCGGCGTCGATGGCAACATCGTCATCATGCATATCGTCGATATCTTCTGTTTTACGGATTGATGTATCGATATTGCTGCCAACAATTTCGATAATTTCCGATTTTATAAAAATTGGAGCATTCGATCGAATGGCCAATGCAACAGCATCCGATGTGCGTGCATCGATAACAAGTTTTTTATCGTTTACCGAGTTTATATGCAATTCGGAGTAAAAAACATCGTTCACCATGTCGTAGATAAGCACTTTTTCGATATAAGCCTCGTATGCCAAAAGAATATTGTTAATTAAATCGTGTGTTAATGGGCGTGGCGAACGTTTATTGTTCAATTTCAAGGCTATCGACTGTGCTTCAGGCTCACCTATCATCACCGAGAAACGTCTGTTACCATGTTCTTCACTCAAAACCAGCCCATAAGTTCCAACAATACTTTGGTTATACACCAATCCTGTTACAGTAAGTTTTATTTCGTTAGCCATATGTTTATTAATTTGTTTGTTTACAAAAAAAAAATTGGAGCGCAAATATAAATTAAATTTATAGCTTCTCAAATAAAATGCACAAGTAATAAAGAATTATTTTTTCATCAAGTCCTTATTTATTTGCTCGATATAATTCAACAATTCGTCACGACCAATGCGTTTATCCGACGAAGTTACAAAAATTGGAGGCAATTCTTCCCATTGTTCTTTAAGAGCTTCGGTGTACACTTTAACACTTTCCTTGGCTCTTTGGTTCGACAGCTTGTCCATTTTGGTAAAAACAATACTGAAAGGCACTGCATTTTCGCCCAACCACTCCATAAAATCGAGGTCAATTTTTTGTGGTTCGTGTCGAATATCAATAAGCAAAAACAAAGCCGTAAGTTGCTCGCGCATAAGTATATAATCTTCGATTATGGACTTAAGTTGTTCGCGCATTTTTTTGCCGGTAGTAGCATAACCATAGCCAGGTAAATCAACCAAATGCCAATTATTATTGATAATGAAGTGATTAATTAATAAGGTTTTACCCGGTTTGGATGAGGTCATTGCCAAACCTTTTTTGTTGGTAAGCATATTAATCAACGACGATTTCCCGACATTTGATCGACCGATAAAAGCATATTCGGGCAAGTTCGATTCCGGACATTTTCGAAAATCGGTATTACTTATTACAAATTCTGCACTTTGTATATTCATGATGATATTTTTAATTTCATTTTTTACTTATTCATACAAAAATATAAAAAAAAATGCAATTAGCAGCCTATGCGCGCAAAGCTTTTATTATTTAGTGCTTAGCAAATGCTGTTGTAGTTTGATATTTAGTGTTTACAAGAAAAAGCCAATCGCACTAACCACAACTAAAACTAATCATATATTTCAGAAAATTCGATGTTTTTGCAGTTTCGTACGACTTAGTTTTTACGCATTTTACACAACACCGAGTTTTTTGTTTCAAAGAATTTTAAAAATAAAATCTGCAATCGTATTTTTAATAATCAATTCCAACAATTTTGTGAATGTTATATTCAGCATTTAAAAATTATATTCTAAAGTGCACTACAAGCCGAATTATTGAAATAAACGACCTTGCAGCAAGTAGCCGATTTTTAACACAACATTAAAAATAATCTAAAAAAATAAGTAAAATTAGTTTCAACTAAAAAAATCATTAGCCCAAAAATAAAGATTTTTTACTACATTTGTACGTATTTGTAAATTTTTACATTAGCGTTAAATTACAAAAACAGTGAATATCTATAATCGCATTCCGAAGTAAGATTATATATATGATTATAAGCAAATTAAAATTAACCAACATAATTTACATCGACATGAATAATAAATTGGCACAATATTTGGCTATCGTCAATTAACAATTACATATAATAATCTTCTCAAATTTGTATTAATTACAAATAGTATTTTCAAATAATTTCAAAATCAATAATATGTATAATTTAATTTAGAGGAAATGAATCGTTTATTTATTTTAACGCTATCAGCTTTTCTGTTTTTAACATTAAGCACACGCGCCAACGAAACATTGAGTAGCGACATGCCTGTTTTTCAGGGCGCATTTAAACTCGATAACTCGGGCCGTAGTTTGAGCTATGCTTTTGCAGCAGGCGACAAAGTATTTGTAAAAATTGGCACCCCTAAAAAAAGAGAATTAAGGAGTGTACGATTAACAACATTGACTGGCGAAGTAGTATGGAGCCGTGACAATACTGCAAGTTTCGAAATTGAAATCCCAATTCAACAAGCGGGCGTTTACACCTTTAATTTTGAGAAAAGAGGCCTGTTTAACTTCAAAGCCAATGTCGATATTTCGCGTAAAGCGGGTTCAGTGGCTCAGCACAATACTGCATTTCGCAAGCACAACATTTACACGCCCGAGCTTGTGAAATTCAAAGTCGACTCGGCAATTGGATACCAAAGTGCAGCATATAACATGCAGGAATTTAAAGTTTTCAACAAGTATTATTTTCAAAATGTAAGTTTATTTAGTCATAAATCGCAAGTAAAAGGCAACTTGGCACTCGATGGCAACCACGTGAAAGGCTATCCGTTGGCCATAAAACCCGAACTTGTGCCAGCCGATGCAAAATTAAAATCGTACACCTACTCGCTTAACTCGGTTTTGGGTGGTCAGCAACATTGGCGCATTGCCGAGCTTACGGCACAAATTGGAGGTACGGCAGCAAGTATTTTTTTAACGCCTGCAGCTGGTTTTGCAGTACATGGCACTATGGCGCTTATTGGCCCTTCGCCTAGCAATGCTCCTGTATTGTATTATATGTCGAATAGACATTCGGATATAAAAACAGTGGGCGAAATAAAGTCGAATTATGCAAAAGCTGCAACAGTAAGTAATACTGCAGTGAATATAGTGTCAGCAGGACTTGGATTTTTTAGCGATAAAGCTGCAAAAAAGGTCGACAAACTAAAAGTTGATACAAAAGACGAAGGCGATTTGGATTTTACACAAAAAGGAAATGTCACCAATTTATTTGTTAGCTCGGCCATACCGCCTACCGAACAGTATTTTATAATGACAAATTCGTATGTAGCCCAAGCTAAGAACATAAGTCTCAACGGAACAGCTTTGTATTATTTCCCTACCTACTTCACAGTTCGTGCACAAGAGGAAGATTATAAGTTGAAAACCACCCAAATTCAGAAAGAAGAGACTAAAATAAACAAACGCACCAACTTTGTTTCGATAAACGATTAAACCAAAAGTTGGCATAAGTATTTTATTTTTTTAAGTTAACTACTTATCAATAAATTAATTAAATAAAAATGAAAACATTCAATAAAATATACCTAATAATTGCATTATGCGTAATGTGTTTCGGCATTAACACACAAGCACAAACGGTAAATGTGGTTTCGGGCAAACATACAGCAACGAAAAACCACAACTTGCTTCGCACATTTGCTGCTTCGAAAGGCGATGTGATTGACATAAAAGTAAAATCGTTGCACAAAAAGCGCGGTCTCGACATAATTGTCGTACAACATCCAGGCAACTCGGTTGTGATGGAATTTCAGGGAACAGTTGATATTTCAAGAAAAATTGTAGCTCCGACGGATGTCGTTTATCAAGTTTTTTATGGCGGAGAACGTGTTGATTTTGAAATAAATATAAGCAACAACACCAGCAAACCCAATGGACCAGGCCGTGGCGAAATTGTTTATGTGCGCATACCCGATACATTGCATGTAAGTGGATATATCGACCGCCCCATTGGCGAGAACTATAAATTAGCCCCTTATAAAGAAAAAATCATTCTTAATCAGATTATTAAAACCGAACCAATCGCAAATCGCGACTTTATGACAGGTGTTGATTTAATGAATTTGTATATTGAAGGTGATGTGAAAGATGAATTTCGTGAGCAAAAACTCCTTTCGGTAAATGTAAGTTTGGTTGCCGATGCACCCACAAGTTACCACGCCATTTCGGGCGTTGTAAAAGCAGGGATGGATGCATTTATTCCCGAAATATCGCCTTCGAAATTTTTAGGTGGCAGCAAAGGCAAGGCCAACCCGAACAATATGTACGAAATGGTGAAAAGCGCTAAAGAAGAAAGAGAGAAATGGGAAAAAGTGGTCGAAACCATTAAGTTGGCACAAGAGTTAGGCGATTCGTTACGCCCTGGCACCAATAGCACAGCCGACAAGATATTGGAAACAACAGGCTTTTTGCTAGATACCGATGGAATGAAAAAAATTGCCGTTAACAAAACGCTAAATGCAATTGGTGCTCCCCAAGGAGTTGTTGCATTGGCCGACAAAATTATGAATATTCCGAGTGCAACCGACTTTTTGAAAGATGGCTTTGATAAATATGCAAGTAGAATTAAAGGAAAAGCAAATTTGCAAATTTACGAGCCACGCAAATTTAACGAAGACTTATTCACGATGCCCGACCCTGCCAAAGAGTTTTATATTCAGTCGGCCATGAATTATGGTAAAAACAACGGTGGATATTGGGATATGCCCGGCAAACCAACAGCAGGAAAAGCTGGCCTCGATTTAAGATGTTGGGATTTAGATGAAGGTATGGACCGAAAATTCAAATTTGTAGCATCAACAAGATTCCCAGGATATTACGAAATTCACTCACTATTCTCAGGTTTTGTAATTGAAAATGATGGTGGAAATGCCGATATGAAAAAGAATGGTAACACTATAGCATTAGGACGACGTGCGGGCGACGAAAGTCAGGTTTTCCGTTTCAAACACCTTGGCAACGGCCGTGTGCGCATTTACAATTATTCGGAAAATGTGATTCATTTGATGGGACGAAAAAATGCCAATGGCACCGACATAGCCGTTTGGGGCGACCACGATGGCGATTGGATGGATTGGTATTTGATTGATGCAAGTAATAACACAGCATTTGTACCACAACGCGCAAATAAAACGGTAGAAGTGTGGCGCGATGTTGCAATTTTTAATCAATCGAATGGTGCAATTAATCACACCATCGAAATTGCAAAAGAAACGGAGCCATTACGTGCCAATTTCCCATACAAAGAACTCAAATTTGTTGTGCGACAAGAAGGTGGATTTGCTGCCGAGGCAAAACTTTTGGTCGAAGCGAAGTATTTAATTACTGATTATACCGAAATTATTCGATATCGCCGCGAAACGCAAACAGTGAATACCAAAGATTTTTGGACCGCTTATAAAGTAAATTACGATTACGCCATTATGCTTAAAGATCAGGCAAAAGATTATTACGAAATAATTACCGAAGGCGAATACAACAATCCGCAACGCATTACAAGCGAAAGGGTTAATGCAAACAATGAAGAACAGAAAAACCGTTTGGCTAAATTCAATGCATTGTCAGCCAAATAGACAACAACTTTCATTTACGCACTAATAAATTATCAGGAATTTTTGTTTTTTTTTGATTTTTTAATCGAAAATGCATAATTCCTGATTTTTTTATTATTTTTGCAAAATGCATTTTCATTCTCATTTTAAACAAATAAAAAAGAGCATATACAAAAACAAATAATCATTTTAAAACAATTTATGTCGTATGGAAAACAACAATTTTGAAGAACCGAAAAACGAAATGAATCTTAGTATTAACGAAGACATTAAACTTTACCTTAAAGAAATTGCCAAGTGGTCGAAATTCTTAGCTATTATTGGCTATATTGGTGTAGGATTTATGGTACTATTAGCACTTTTTATGCTCTTTGGCATGTCAGCTTTAGCAGGTATGCTCGAAGCTTTACCTATGAGTTTGATGGGTATATTTTATCTTTTATTTGCCTTGCTTTATTATTTTCCAGTAAATTATCTCAACAATTTTGCTAACAAAACAAAGCGTGCATTGCTTAATTCCGACCAGGATGAAATTACATTGGGTTTTAAAAACCTTAAGTCGATGTTTAAGTTTATGGGTATTGTTACTATTATTATACTTAGCTTATATGCTTTATTTATAGTAGTATTGATTCCCGCTGCGCTAATTTCGGGATTGAGCGGCATATTTTGAGTATAAACTTCTTCGAATTAAAAATCGCGATATTGACATTGGTTCGATATTGCGATTTTTTTTTACATTACTACAATCAATTGCCGAAACAAATATCCAATCGAAAATTTAGTTGAATAAACTTTTTTATCGATAAACATAAAACAGTGTAAAAGCAACAAGCATCTATCTAAGTTTTTTGTATCTTTGCGTCATTAAACAAACTATAATTAAAAGTTCATGGCAGGATTTGGAAAGTGGATAGCAGGAGGCTTAGGATGGGCATTTGGTGGTCCGATAGGTGCTTTGGTGGGCTTTACATTGGGCTCATTGTTCGAAAAAACCAATATTACGGTACAGCAAAACACTGGCGGACAAAGAAATACCGCCGAAGCCGATTTTAAAATGAGTTTATTGGTAATGATTGCCTGCGTGTTGAAAGCTGATGGCAAGGTACAAAAAAACGAATTAACGGTTGTAAAAAGATTTTTACTCAACAATTTCGGCGAAGAAGGTGCACTCGAAGCCTTGCAAATTTTAAAAAAATTGCTCGACCAACCCATCAACGAGACAGAAGTAGCCATGCAAATAAGCCGATATATGAATTATTCGGCCAAACTACAGCTTTTGCACTTACTTTTTGATATAGCTTATGCCGATGGTGAAGTGAACACAGCTGAATTGCAGGTTATAATGCGTACAGCAAATATTTTTGGCATTTCGCAAGCCGATTTCGAAGCACTTAAAGCGCCTTACATTAAAAACGAAGACCCCGATTGGGCTTACAAAGCACTCGAAGTTTCGACAACTGCTACCGACGATGACATAAAAAAAGCATATCGTAAAATGGCCATGAAATTTCACCCTGACAAAGTAAATAGTTTGGGCGAAGAAATGAAAAAATCGGCCACCGAAAAATTTCGTACTGTAAACGAAGCTTATGAATACCTGAAAAAGAAAAGGGGGATGAAGTAGAGTTTCGAGCCTGCCTCCTCCCTCATTCTTCATGAGGTAAACCTAAGGTACAGAGGGAGGTTTCAGTTTTAAAATCAAATAAAAACTGCTACTAAATTCCCCACAAAGGGGGTTAGGGGCTACTAATTTAATTTATATGGAAAACTTAGTTACAATAAAAATTTTCACAAATTTACAGGAATTGCATTTAGCAAAAAACTATCTCGAATCGGAAGGTATAATAAGTTTCGAATTCAATGAGTTGCATGCGCAAGTTATGCCCCACTTCAACAATGCAAGCGGTGGTGCACAGCTCAAAGTGAACGAAAACGATGTTGAAGCTGCCATCGAATTATTAATAAAAGGCGGTTATGCTACTTACGAAGATTATGAGGCCTCGCCCGAGATAAAGAGCATTGAACGTATTATTGCTAAAATAAAATCATTATTTAAATAATATTTGTCGCATGTCGCAAAGCAAACAAATGAAAGGGCTCGTTAAAGATACTGCCATATATGGTGTGAGTAGTATTTTGGGGCGTTTTCTTAACTGGCTACTTGTTCCGCTATACACCTACATACTTACCGACTCGGCCGAGTATGGCATTGTTACCAACCTTTATGCGTGGACGGCTTTTTTACTCGTGATACTAATTTATGGTATGGAAACGGGCTTTTTTAGGTTTGCCAACAAGGACAAAACGAAGGTTCACACAGTTTATAACACAACGCTCATTACTAATGGAATAACATCGTTGTTATTTATAATTGTATGTTTGGTTTTTGTAAACGACATTGCCAATGCATTGGGCTATGCAGCTCATCCCGAGTATATAGCAATGCTTGCTGTAATTGTGGCAATGGATGCTTTTGGCTCAATACCATTTGCCTATTTGCGTTTCAAAGCAAGGCCTATTAAGTTTGCTGCTCTTAAGTTGCTAATGGTATTTACCAATATCATATTCAACCTGTTTTTTCTTGTGGCTTGTCCGTGGTTGGCCAAACATGCCCCCGACAGCATTGCCTGGTTTTACGACCCTAGCTATGGCGTTGGTTATGTGTTTGTAGCCAATTTCATGTCGACAGCCATCACTACTTTGGCCTTATTACCCGAAATATTGGCCGAAAAGTTCTCATTCGATTTTGCTTTGCTCAAAAAAATGTTGCGTTATTCGTTACCACTTTTGGTTTTGGGCATAGCTGGTATCATGAATCAAACGCTCGATAAAATACTTTTTCCGTATTTGTTCGACGACCCCAATTTTGCAAAGTCCGAACTAGGCGTTTATGGTGCATGTTTTAAAGTAGCAATGATAATGATGATGTTTACACAAGCATTTAGATATGCTTACGAACCTTTTATTTTTGCACAACAAAAAGATAAAAATAGCACAATGGCATATGCCGATGCTATGAAGTTTTTTATTATTTTTTCGCTACTCATTTTTTTGGGAATGGTTTTCTACATCGACATTTTCAAATTTATTATTCGATCGGATTATTGGGCAGGGCTTCGTGTAGTGCCTATAGTGTTGTTTTCGTATATTTTTCAGGGTGTGTTTTTCAATCTCTCGTTGTGGTACAAACTAACCGATAAAACCATGTATGGCGCATGGCTATCGGTTTTAGGCACTATAATTACTGTTGTAATTAATGTAATATTTGTTCCAAAATACAGCTATATTGCTGCGGCGTGGGCTGCTTTTGCCTGTTATTCTACCATGATGGTTGTGTCGTACTTTTGGGGACAAAAACATATGCCAATAAAATACGACTTAAAATCGATTGGTATTTATACTGGTATTGCAATGGTATTATATGTAATTAGTTTATGGATAAACTTCGAAATTTCGATCATTAACTATGCATTAAAAACGGGTTTATTAATTTCATTTTTAGCACTTATTGTAAAACGCGACATGCCATTGTCGAAAATTCCTTTTGTAAATAAAATTTTTGCTCGAAAATAAATAGGGCGAATTTTTAAATAATTGAATAAAAAAAGCTGACAAATCGATATTTTGTCAGCTTTTTTAGTAATTGTTCGTGCGGTTTTATTTGTGCCTTCCATTTTATATGTGCGCACGTGTTGCATATCGCACTAGCAAGGCATGAAGTTAATTTTCAGCAAATTAATGCTTTGCAAAGCTTTGTATCCTACTGACTTAGTGGCAATTTAAATAAAAAATTGTCTAACTCCTATTACATGCCCAAAAAAATGATAAGTAGGAAAAGTTAAATACACGCACTCTCTACTCCGTACGCGTTGGCGTTGAGGGGCTTATTACAAATCATATTCATCGCCCACAGCAGGTGCTTCCACATTGCGGAAACCAGCATTGTTGAGATGCTCAATAAAATCGAGTTGTGTTTGATGTTCGCCGTGAACTAAAAATATTTTTCGCAAAAGCTGTTTGTCCTGACACGAAATAAAATCAATCATTTCGTTATAGTCGGCATGCCCCGAGAAGGCTTCGATACGTTCGATGCGCGCCTTTACAGCATGCATTTTACCAAAAATCGAGATTTCTTTCAATCCAGGCTCTTGTATGCGAGCGCCCAATGTTGAAGGCGCACAATAACCAACAATCAAAATAGTGTTTCGGTTGTTTTCGACATTGTTGGCCACATGGTGTTTCACACGTCCGGCCTCCATCATTCCCGATGACGAAATAATAATACATGGGCTTTTGTAGTCGTTGAGCGATTTTGAGGCTTCTACATTTTTGATGTAACGCAACGAGTTAAAGCCAAACGGATCGTCGTCGTATTTCAAAACTTTGGCCACTTCGGGACCTAAGCATTCGGCATGCATGCGAAAAATTTCGGTAGCATTAACCGACAATGGGCTATCCACAAACACTTCGATGCGAGGAAGTTTGCCTGCATTGTAGAAATTGTTGAGCATAAACACAATTTCTTGCGTACGTCCAACCGAAAACGAAGGTATAATCAGTTTTCCGCGCCTATCCACACAAGTTTCGGTAACAATGCGCAACAAATCCTCCTCCATGCGCTCATTGGTATCGTGCAAGCGGTTGCCATAAGTCGATTCGCAAATGAGGTAATCGCACTGCGGAAAAGCTTTGAGCCAAGCCAGTAATCTGTTTTGTTTGCGACCAATATCACCTGTAAAAGCAATG
>CAZEVV010000002.1:0-14615 GCA_964515675.1 uncultured Paludibacter sp.
CAAATAGATATCACAATGCTCTCATAAAACGAGCATCAACATTTAATGTTGATGCTCGTTTTTTTCTGCTTGTACTTTATGTAATTACAATCTTGCTTTAATAGCCTTTGTTTCTTCTTCGAAACCTGGTTTTTCGAGCAATGCAAACATATTCTTTTTATATGCTTCAACACCTGGTTGGTCGAATGGATTTACGCCCAAAACATAACCACTAATGCCACAAGCTTTTTCGAAGAAATAAAGCAATTCGCCCAAATAATATTCGTTTAATTGTGGCAACTCAATTTTTAAGTTAGGCACACCACCATCGATATGCGCCAAGATTGTACCCAATTCGGCCATTTTATTCACTTCGTCGACACGTTTTCCTGCCAAAAAGTTCAAGCCATCGAGGTTGGCTTCGTCCGAAGGCACAACTACATTGTAGTTTGAGTTTTTGATTGAAATAACTGTTTCGAAAATGGTGCGTTCACCTTCTTGAATCCATTGACCCATTGAGTGTAAATCGCTTGTGAAATCGACCGATGCAGGGAAAATGCCAAGATTGTCTTTGCCTTCGCTTTCGCCATAAAGTTGTTTCCACCACTCAGCAATAAAGTGCAATTTAGGGTGGAAATTTACCAAAATCTCAATTTTTTTACCTGCTTTGTACAATTCGTTTCGCACAGCTGCATATTGTGCTGCTGGGTTTGCTTCGAATGCAGTTTCAACACCACATAGGGCTTCCATAGCTACAGCACCAGCCACAAACTGACGCACATCGAATCCGGCAACAGCAATAGGCAAAAGACCTACTGGCGAAAGTACCGAATAGCGGCCACCAATATTATCTTCGATAACATATGTTTTGTATCCTTCTTGCACGGCCAAAGTGCGCAAAGCACCACGCGCTTTGTCGGTTACGGCAACTATTAATTTTTGTGCAGCTTCTTTACCTTGTTGCTCTTCGAGCTGTGTTTTTAGTAAGCGGAAAGCCAATGCAGGCTCGGTTGTTGTACCCGATTTTGATATTGAGATGATACCAAATTTTTTGTTTTTCAACATTTGTTGTAGCTCGTACAAGTAGTCTTCGCCTATATTCTGACCAGCATACACTATTACTGGCGCTGTACGCTCAGTTTGTAGCCAATCGAAACTGTTCGATAAAGCATCAATTACCGCTTTGGCACCCAAATAACTGCCACCTATACCTACAACAACTACTACTTCGCAATTTTCGCGTAATAGTTTTGCTGTTTGCTCAATGTCGGCCAAATGTGCTTCGTCGATAGATGATGGTAAATTTAACCAACCCAAAAAATCGTTGCCTTTGCCAGTACCATTGTGTAAATCGGCATTGGCTTTTGCTACCTGCTCTTTGTAGGCAGCTACCGACGCTTCGGAAACGAATCCGAAAGCCTTGTCGATGGAAAGTTGAATGTGTTGCATGTTTTTACTTAATTGTTTAATTGATAATAGTTTGATTTTTATACCTATTTTAATTTCTCTGTGAGTTTTCGTATCTCCAATAAAGGCGATGACCGATTGTAAAGTATTTGATAAACAGCATCTACGATGGGCATGTTTACCCTGTATTTTTCGTTTATTTCGTAAATACATTTGCTAGCATAATAACCTTCGGCTATCATTTCCATTTCAATTTGAGCTGTTTTTACCGAGTATCCTTTGCCTATCATTGTGCCAAAAAGCCTATTACGGCTAAATTTCGAATATGCCGTTACCAAAAGGTCGCCCAAATATGCCGATTCGTTAATGTCGCGATGCAATGGATTTGTAGCATTACAAAAACGATTCATCTCTTGTATGGCGTTCGAGATGAGAACTGCTTGAAAGTTGTCGCCGTATTTTAAACCATGACAGATACCTGCTGCAATGGAATAAATATTTTTCATTACCGATGCATACTCAATGCCCAGCACATCGTCGCTTATAGTTGTACGGATGTAACTAGTCGAAAATCGCTCGGCCAAAATGCGTGCTTTTTCGCGCGACGCACATCCAATGGTGAGGTACGAAAGTCGTTCGAGAGCCACCTCTTCGGCATGACATGGACCTGCTAATACTGCAATATTTTCTTTGGGAACATTGTAAATCGATTCGAAATAATCGGTTACAATCATGTTTTCGTCGGGTACAATTCCTTTGATGGCCGAAATAATAATTTTTCGGTCGAGTTTACGACGTAATTTTTTTAGATGTTGTTTCAGAAATGGCGATGGTGTAGCAAACACCAAAATGTCACAACTCGACACGGCGTGGTTAATATTGCTGGTGAAATTGATACGGTCTGTATCGAATTTTACGCCTGTAAGATATGAAGGGTTTTTACTCAAGCGAATAAATTCATCAATCTGATCCTGACGGCGCATGTACCAGGTAATGCTTTTGGCATTGTAAAGCGCAATTTTAGCAATCGCTGTTGCCCAGCTACCACCACCAATAATTGCTATTTTACTTTTTTCGTTCATTACTTTTATTTTTTTAATAGATAAAACTTTTTGCTTTAGCTATTAAAATATGGCTATGGGAAATTTCCCACAAATCAAAAGTGCGTATGACTGCACCAAAGATTTTTTTTATCGAAATCCATTTTTCTTCTCTTTTTTATTGAGAAGAAAATGGCCTTCTTTTTTATATACTTCGTTTTACTAAGTATTTCAAAAATTTGCACTGAAAAAATGCAAGTTGTTTGTTTTATAGTAAAAGCTTTGTATTCAATATGTAATAATTTAGCTTGCTAAATATTTTTATTGAATAAACAAGTAATTATTTCGAAGCATTGTCAATCCACATTGCCACATCTTCTTTTGATGGGTTTGTGAGTTCGAGTTTGTTTTTTTTGTTGTACCCGCAAATGTCTTGATGAAATTTGTTCGGGTTCAATCCTTTGAGTCCGTCAATTGTTTGTATGCCCGTTTTCATTATTACTTCGGCCCATTCGGTCGACATGCCCAAAGCTACAAACTTCTCGGGGCCATCTTTTTTGGCCACTTTTTCGGGTTTCATTTGTGGGAAGAATAACACTTCTTGAATGGCTTGCTGGCCTGTCATAAGCATCACCAAGCGGTCCATGCCAATGCCCATGCCCGATGTTGGTGGCATGCCATATTCGAGTGCACGCACAAAATCCATATCAATAAACATAGCCTCGTCGTCGCCTTTTTCGCCCAATTTAAGCTGGTCCTGAAATCTGCCAAGTTGGTCGATGGGGTCGTTGAGCTCCGAGTATGCATTGGCCAATTCCTTACCATTTACCATAAGTTCGAAACGTTCGGTAAGTTCGGGGTTGTTGCGATGGCGTTTGCACAAAGGGCTCATTTCCATTGGGTAATCGGTGATAAATGTTGGTTGTATGTAATTTCCTTCGCATTTTTCGCCAAATATTTCATCAATTAATTTACCTTTACCCATTGTTTCGTCGGCTTCAATATGCAATTGTTTGCACACAGCGCGCAACTGCTCCTCGTTCATTCCATTTATATCGATGCCTGTATGATCTTTTATTGCATCAATCATGGTTACACGTTTGAAAGGCGTTTTAAAACTAATGGTTTTTTCGCCCACTTGCAATTCGGTGGTTCCATTTACATCGATACAAATTTTTTCGATCATTTTCTCTGTAAATTCCATCATCCAATTGTAGTCTTTGTAGGCTACATAAATTTCCATTGCAGTAAACTCAGGATTGTGCGTACGATCCATCCCTTCGTTGCGGAAATTTTTCGAAAACTCATATACGCCTTCGAAACCACCTACAATAAGTCGTTTGAGGTAAAGCTCGTTGGCAATACGCATATACAATGGTATATCGAGTGCATTGTGATGTGTAATGAATGGACGCGCCGAAGCACCACCCGGAATGGGTTGTAATACAGGCGTTTCTACTTCAATATAACCTTCGGCGTTAAAGTATTCGCGCATCGAATTATAAACTTTCGTGCGTTTCAGAAAAATATCTTTAATTCCATCGTTTACAACCAAATCAACATAACGTTGACGGTAACGTTGCTCAGGGTCTTCGAAAGCATCGAATGCCACACCATCTTTGTATTTTACGATAGGTAATGGGCGCAACGATTTTGCTAGTACAGTAAGTTCTTGTGTATGAACGCTTATTTCGCCCATTTGCGTGCGAAAAACATAACCTTTTATACCAATAAAGTCGCCAATGTCAAGTAGTTTTTTAAATACTGTATTGTACATCTCGGGTTGTGCTTCGGTATTTATGTCGTCGCGACTAATATATACCTGAATACGTCCTTTCGAGTCCTGCAATTCAACAAAAGCTGCTTTTCCCATAATGCGGCGACTCATGATACGTCCAGCCACACACACTTGTTTGCCTGTGTCTTCGTCTTTAAAATCCTTCTTTATATCAATGGAATATGCGTCGGTTGGATACAATGCTGCAGGATATGGGTCGATGCCCAATTTGCGCAATTCGTTCAGACTTTGGCGTCGGAACTGTTCTTGTTCGCTTAATTCTATGCTCATAATTGTTCAATATTACTAAATGCTGCAAAAGTACAAAAAAACCATCAATTTCGCAATCAAAAACTTGCATTCTCAATTTTAACTTCCTCATTTTTTTGTATCAGTTTACAAATATCAATGTACACAATTATTAATGTGATAATTTTGCTTGTTGAATAGGATGTTTTACTCAAATTTATATTTTCAAACTTCAAATACCTAGCACTGATATTTAAAAGATTAGTTAGCATTTATCGTAAAGATAATATAAAGGCCTTGTTGGAATGACAGATTCATTTTTTTTTGGTGTGCGAGATTTATCTCCCTTTGGTCGCCGACCTTTGGTTGCCATTCGTGCCTTTATATTGTAGCACCTATTGCTAATCCGAGCTAGCGGCGTTTGACACCCCGAATGAGAAAACAAGTGAAGCGAAATTTGTCAAAGTAGGGCTTGAGTTGCAAATTGCATACTAAAAAAAGCCGATTGTCAGTTGAACAATCGGCTTTTGTGAGATAATAGCTTGCCATTAAGCTAAAAACATACCTGCCACCAATGCATCGGCAGTTTCTTTGTTTTTAAGTTTTTCTACAATTGCCAATGCAAACGGAATGGCTGCACCTGGCGCTTTTCCGGTAACTACATTACCGTCGACAGCCACTTTTCCGGTTGCCAATGTAGCGCCTTCGAGTTCGCCTTCGAAACCTGGATAACAAATGGCTTGTTTGCCCTTTAAAATGCCTTGCTTGCCCAAAATATAGGGCGCTGCGCATATTGCTGCTATTTCCGATTTGCTTTCGGCCTGCTTAGCTATAAGTGCTTGTAAACCTTGGTGCGCTTCTAAATTATTGGCTCCTGGCAGGCCTCCAGGCAAGAAAAGCAAGAAATCATCGTCGAAACTTTCGTTTTCGAAAAGTACATCGGCCACCAAACTGATACCATTGGCACCTTTTACAATGTTTTCACCTGTTACCGATACTAAAGTAACTTCAAATCCAGCTCTACGCCAAATGTCAACAGGCGTTACTACTGCAATTTCTTCGAAGCCTTGTGCTAAAAATACTTTTACTCTCATGATGTTTAAATTTTTTACTCCTTAACCCTTGTTTGTGCCAATAAACCAACGGCTTGCTAAGGGAAAATGAGCTTGTTATATATTATTTATAATGACTTTTTACGATGAATTATTTGCTTTGAAACATAAATATTTAATGGCATGTAATTGTTTGCATAATTTGCGAAAATCGTGTTCTACGCTTTTTAGCAAATGCAACAATCGATTTGCTGTTTTTTTACGTATAATTTTAATTCCACAAAACTATCGCCATACAATACAAATTAAAAACATCGATAAAGATATAAAAAAAATGTCCGACAGAATAAAAACTATCGGACATTTAATTTTTTTTTATCTTAAAACAAAGTTATAAGTAATTGAGCCTTGAGATACGCCACTGCTCGAACTAAATTTTGTTCGTCGTGCGGCTTCCATTGCGGCATTACGTGTTTCGGGGTCCGAAATGTTTGTTGGGCTACCAATTGTAGCACCTATTACATTTCCTGCTGCATCTACGCGAATGTTCACGGTAATGCGCCCTTCGACATTGTTTACGTAGTTGGGGCGCGCCAATTGCCCTATGAGCGAGCGTCCGCTTAACGACCACGAATTACCGCCCGAGCTACCTTGACCCACCGGATTGCCCTGCGTGCCGCTGCCTTGTGTTGTTCCGCTGCCTGTGTTTCCGCCACCGCCAAAGGTACCACTCATAGCCGCATTGGCGCGGTCGATGGCTTCTTGTTCTTTGCGTTTGCGTTCGGCCTCGGCGCGTGCTGCTGCTAGTCGTTCTTGCTCAATACGTTGCTGTTCGAGGCGTTGTTGCTCAAGTCGTTGTTGCTCTTGCCTTTGTTGCTCTCTGCGTTCCTGTTCTTTTCGTCTTTGCTCGGCCAATGCCACCGAATTGTCTTGTTGCTTCATCAAATCCTCGTTCGAAGGCTTTGTTGCGCTTACAGGCGGTGTGCTTGGTGGCGGGGGAGGAGTAGCAACAGGCGTTGTGGTAGGTTGTTGCACCATGCCACTGCCATCAATTGCGTCGCCAAAACTCACCATTATTCCTTCTTCTTCAGGCTGTTTTAGTCCGGGCAAATATATGAACAAGAGCAGTATCAACAATAACAAAAGTGTTATTGTCGAGCCTATCATTCCATATAATTCTGATTTCTTCACTTTATTTTCCTGATGATTTTGTTGCTATCACTAATTTGAGTTTGTTTTGGTTGGCAATATCCAACACTTTAACTACTTCTTTGTATGCAATTTCCTGGTCGGCATGCAATGCAATATAGGTAGTCGAATCTTTCGCTACGAGATTAAGAATGTATGACTCGAGCAATTCGGGTGCAATATTTTCGGGAGCTTTGTTGCCTTCGGCTACAAAATAATTGCCCTCTGCATCAATCGATACTTTGGCAATAACAGCCTTGGTGGAACTTTGCGATTTGCTTTGTGGCAAATTAAGTTTTATGTCGTTGGGCGACGACATAGTTGATGCGAGTATGAAAAACAGAAGCAAAAGAAATACAATATCTGTCATCGACGACATTGCGAAACCTGCTTCTACTTTTGTTCTTTTCTTTAATGCCATTGTATTTAAAATTTTAATGGTTGATTGTAAATAACGATTGCAAATGTTTTACAGTCGTTGTTTGCGAAAAAAATAAAATTAAGCTGGTTCGTTCAATAAGTCGAGAAACTCCATGGTTCTTGCTTCGAGCTTGCGCACTACCGAGTCGACACGTGTAACGAGATAATTATAAGCGAAATAGGCAATAATACCTACAATCAAACCACCAATGGTTGTTACCATGGCTTGATACATACCTACTGATAAATCGCCCAATTGGATGGTGCCGCTGTTGTTGAGCGACATATTGTAGAAAGTGGTAACCATACCTGTAACAGTACCAAGGAAACCAATCATAGGCGCACCACCCGATATCGAAGCCATAATTACAAGGCCTTTTTCGAGGTTTGCAATCTCGAGGTTACCAACGTTTTCGATGGCTACCAAAACATCGTTCATTGGGCGACCCAAACGGCTAATGCCTTTTTCGACCATGCGTGATGTTGGGTTATTGGTTTCGCGACAAAGTTTTAATGCCGAATCGATTTTTCCATCGTAAATATAATCTTTAATACGATTCATAAATGATTTATCTTCTTCCAATGCGTGACGAAGTGTTACCAATCGTTCGATAAATAAATAAATAGCAAAAGCGAGCATTATGGCCAAAACAATCATTATGGGACCACCATAAGTTGCCATCGTCCAAAGGTTGATTTTTGCTGCTGGTTCGGCAGCTTCTACTGTTGCTGCGGCCATAGGTGCAGCTTGTAAAATAAGCATAGAGTTCATGTTTCTGTTTATTTATTTAATTGTTATTATTATTCTTGTTTTAAAAAATATTGTTTGTTGTTCGAAAAAAAATCGAATCGTAAGAATGATTATTTAATCTTATTTTAAACGGCATTTGCATAAACAAATTTTGTGCCGATATTGTTAAATGTTTTCTAAAATTTTGTTGTACTGCCTAATAGTTTCTTCGAGACCAAGATATAGTGCTTCTGCAATGAGTGCATGCCCAATCGAAACTTCATCAATCCACGGAATACATTCGACTAGGTAAGCTAAGTTTTCGAGACTTAAATCGTGCCCAGCATTAAGGCCTAATCCGCATTTTTTGGCTGATTTTGCAGCTTGCACAAAGGGTTCGATGGCTTTTAATTTGTCCACTGTGTACATACTGGCATAAGGTTCGGTGTAAAGCTCAACGCGGTCGGCGCCCAATTTTGCAGCATATTCCACCATTTCGCTTATCGGGTTTACAAATATTGAAACACGAATTCCTTTTTCCTGAAAAATTGCTGTTGTTTCTTTCAAAAAATCGAAATGCGTTTTAGTGTCCCAGCCAGCGTTCGAAGTTATAGCATCGTGTGCATCGGGTACCAAAGTAACTTGAGCCGGCTTTACATCGCACACCAATTTTATAAATTCGGGTGTCGGGTTTCCTTCAATATTGAATTCGGTACTTAGCACAGGCTTCAAATCCCAAACATCGGCATAGCGTATGTGGCGTTCGTCGGGGCGCGGGTGAACAGTAATGCCAGCTCCTCCAAATTTCTCAATATCAAGGGCTACTTTTACTACGTTGGGCACATCGCCACCACGCGCATTGCGCAATGTTGCAATTTTATTTATGTTTACACTTAGTTTTGTCATATTTCTTTTTAATGCATTTAAAATTTCATTTAAAATTAACAAACGAAAAAATATTGTTTTAATTTTTCAAATCGTTTGTTGATTTCGTTTACATTTTGTTCCTTTGTAACAAATTTACAATTTCAGCTTACAAAAATAATGTAAAAAAATGATTTAGCACTTGTTTATTGAAAGATTAATGCTTTTTTGTTTTACAAAAATTACTTACAATGATTATATTACAAGCTGATATTTAAATGTTGTACGCTAAAGTTAATGTGCGTTTCGTATTATCATTGCGTGCAAACTGAAATTGTTTTATTAAATGTTATTTATTGAACTTAAGAGTTGAAATACAGTTATTTTATTTGTAAAAAATTAAACAATGAGAATTGCCATTTTTGGAAATACCTATAGGGCAGCCAATTTGCAACACATAAATCTGTTGTTGCAATATTGCGATAATGCTTCGAATGTATTGCTTTTTGAGCACGAATTGTACGATTATATGCTGCAAAATGGTGTGTGTTGCAGTAGCAATGTGGCGGTGATTGGCAACGACGATTTTGTTGCTGACATTGCTTTGAGCATAGGTGGCGACGGCACTTTTTTGAATACTGCTGCACGTGTTGGGAAAAAGTTAATTCCAATTTTGGGCATAAACACGGGTCGCTTAGGTTTTTTGGCGGCACTTTCGGGCAACGAAATTGAAGTTGCTTTGCAAATGATGCTCGATGCCAATTACGACATCGAGGAACGTAGTTTGATAAAAGTGGAACTTTCGGACGGTTTGACACTCGAATATCCTTATGCATTGAACGATGTGGCCATTTTGAAACAAGATAGTGCATCGATGATTGGTATTAATACAAGTTTAAATGGCATTGCTGTGCATACCTATCAGGCCGATGGTTTGATAGTTGCAACGCCCACAGGGTCAACGGCTTATTCGCTTAGTGTTGGTGGTCCGTTGCTCGTGCCCGAAACTTCGAACATTTTGCTTTCGCCTGTGGCATCGCATAGTTTAAATGTAAGGCCATTGGTAATACCCGAAACTTGGGTAGTTGACTTGGAAGTTAATGCACGAACGCAAAATTTTCAGTTGTCGGTTGATGGTCGCACCATGGTGTTGAGCGACAAAGTGAAGGTGCGAATTAGCAAGGCAAGCTTTAATGTACGCGTTGTTCGTCCAAAAAATTCGAGCTTTTTCGATACTTTGAAAATGAAATTGATGTGGGGGGTGGATAAACGTTCGAATTAATAATGATAAATTTTTAATTTTTAATTTTTAATTTGAAGATTTGATAGCTATTATATATGTTAGGAAATTATATAAATATAAATTCAAAGTATTGAAAGTAAGATATTTATAAGTTTTTCATCTTAGCTTAGCAAATTGATTTCTTTGTGCCTGTATTCCAAATAGGCAGGTTCAACAAAATATTATACAATAAGTTACTAACTTATGTAAACTCTAATTTATTTATAAAAAATGAGAATAGTTTTTATGGGAACACCCGATTTTGCTGTGGAAACATTGCGGGTGTTGGTTGAAAATGGGTATGAAGTGGTTGGCGTTATTACAATGCCCGATAAGCCAGCTGGTAGAGGTCATAAAATTCAGTACTCGCCAGTGAAACAATATGCCTTGGAAAAGGGATTGCGACTTTTGCAGCCTCAGAATTTAAAAGATGAAGCTTTTTTGGATGATTTACGAAGTTTGAATGCCGACATACAAATTGTTGTGGCATTTCGTATGTTACCCGAAGTGGTTTGGAATATGCCGCCACATGGTACTTTTAATTTACATGCTTCGTTGTTGCCGCAATACCGTGGTGCAGCGCCAATTAATTGGGCAATTATCAATGGCGAAAACAAAACAGGTGCTACAACTTTCTTTTTGACGCATGAAATTGATACCGGGAAAATTATTTTACAACGCGAAATTGCCATTGCCGATACTGATAATGCTGGTATAGTGCACGATAAACTTATGGTGACGGGTGCCCAAATGGTAAAAGAAACTTTGGAAATGATAATATCGGGTGGGGTAGATGCTGTGGATCAATCGGTATTTATAAATAATGATGTGGAATTGAAGGCCGCACCGAAAATTTTTAAAGAAACTTGCAAAATAAATTTCGATGCAAATGTCGACGAAATTAATAATTTTGTGCGTGGCTTGTCGCCTTATCCCGCAGCATGGACCGAATTGTGTTTCGAAGGAATGACTGAAGCCCTAGTGTTTAAGGTTTATGAAGTTGAAAAACAATATGAAATGCACGACTATGCCTGTGGCACACTGCTTACCGATAACAAGAAGTACTGCAAAGTGGCTGCAAAGGATGGTTTTGTTGTACTGAAACAAATACAAGCAGCAGGCAAAAAGCGTATGGAAATGGGCGATTTTTTGCGCGGATATTTTAGAAGTTAAATACAAGAATTTGAAGAAAAGCCAAAAGTAATGATTGAGTTAGCGCCACCAAAATGAATTTTTTGGGGATGTAACTCAATCATTTTTTTATGCAGTATCGCTGCAATACTTATGTAGTGAAAAATCTTAAATATAAAAAACCGCAAAACACAATGGTTTTAGCAATTGTAAATTAATATTCTACTTCATTCGTTAGTTTTTTGCCATCGATAAACTCTTGTATATTTTCGAGTGTTGTTTTGGCAATGCTTTCAACAGCTTCGGCTGTGAAAAATGCTTGGTGCGATGTAACAACAACATTGTTGAATGATAATAAGCGGGCCAAAACATCATCGTCAAGTATGATATTCGAGTAATCTTCGAAAAAGTATTCGCTTTCTTCTTCGTAAACATCCAAGCCTGCTGAGCCAATTTTCCCCAATTTTAAACCATCAATCAATGCGCTTGTATCAATCAATTTTCCGCGTCCGGTATTGATAATCATTACACCTTGCTTCATTTTTTCGATACTATTTTCGTTAATAATGTACTCGGTATCTTTTGTCAGCGGACAATGCAGCGAAATTACATCCGATTTTGCATACAATTCGTCGAGGCTGCAATAGCGCATATTATTATTGGCTGCAAATTCATTGTCGGGATAAAGATCGTAGGCCAATATGTTCATTCCCATTGCACTGAGTGTTTTAATAAGAATTTTTGCAATTTTTCCTGTGCCAATTATTCCAGCTGTTTTCCCATGCATGTCGAAGCCCATCAAGCCGTTGAGTGTAAAGTTTCCGTCGCGTGTGCGCGAGTAGGCTTTGTGTGTTTTGCGGTTGAGTGTGAGCATAAGTGCCAAAGTATGTTCGGCAACAGCATAGGGCGAGTAGGCAGGCACGCGCACAACTTTTATACGGTTTTTAGCTGCTTTGAGGTCAACATTGTTGAAGCCAGCACAACGCAAAGCAATCATTTTTACGCCATTTTCAACCAATTGGTTAATAACATCGGCATTGGCCACTGCATTAACAAAAATACAAGCAACATCGAAGCCTTTGGTGAGCATAACATTGTCGGGGTTGAGGTGTCCTTTGAAAAATTTCATCTCGAAACCATAAGCTTCATTGGCTTTTCTGAAAGATTGTTCATCATGTGGTTTTGAATCGTAAAAGGCAATTTTCATAAATTTGTTTTTTTAGTTTGTTTTGATAATAAAGTTTGTTTTTATAGAGCCTTAAACAAATGAATGCGGCTAATGTTCGTGTTTTTCGTAAATTTTAAATTTGCAATATGTTGAATAAAGAAAAAAATCCGTAAATCTATTACAATGTTATTTAATGCCGCATTTATCTTGCATTATATTGTTTTTTTTATTATTTTTGCGACCGAATATAACGAAATAAAGATAATTGAATATCAAACTATTATAAAATATCAAACATGAAAAAAATGGTTAAAAGTCCTTTGCAATTAGCAAGGGCTACTTATCAACCCAAATTGCCAGCGGCTTTATTGGGTAATGTCGTTTTAAAAGAAGGTGCAGCCACTGAGTCGGTAGCCGATCAAGCCGACATCAAAGAGCTTTTTCCCAACACTTATGGTATGCCATTAATCACATTCGAACAAGGTGAAGCAAAAGAGTATCCTGTTGTGGGTGTGGGTGTTATTTTGTCGGGCGGACAAGCACCTGGTGGTCATAATGTAATTGCTGGTTTGTATGATGGATTGAAAAAATTGAATCCTAATAATAAATTGTACGGTTTCTTGGGCGGTCCTAGTGGTTTGGTTGATCATGAGTATATTGAGCTAACCAAAGAAATTGTTGACGAATATCGCAATACTGGTGGTTTCGATATTATTGGTTCGGGACGCACAAAACTCGAAGAAACAGAACAATATGATAAAGGCGAAGCTATTTGTAAACAATTGGGCATCAATGCTATTGTTGTTATTGGTGGCGACGATTCGAATACAAATGCTTGTGTTTTAGCCGAATATTACAAACAAAAAGGTTCGGGAATACAAGTGATTGGTTGTCCTAAAACAATTGATGGTGACTTGAAAAACGAAATGATTGAGACATCGTTTGGTTTCGATACTGCTTGTAAAGTATATTCGGAGCTTATTGGTAATATCCAACGCGATGCCAATTCGGCAAAAAAATACTGGCACTTTATTCGTTTGATGGGTCGTTCGGCTTCGCATATCACGCTCGAATGTGCTTTGCAAAGTCAACCTAATATCTGTATCGTATCCGAAGAGGTTGAAGCCAAAGGTATGACACTCAACGATGTGGTTGAAGATATAGTAAAAGTAGTCGTAAATCGTGCCAATCATGGTTTGAACTTCGGAACAATTTTGATACCCGAAGGTTTGATTGAATTTATGCCAGCCATGAAAAAATTGATTGGCGAATTGAACGATTTGTTGGCACACAACGACGATTTTAACGCACTCAATGGCGATGAAGAAAAACGCGAATATGTAAAAAGCATGCTTTCGGCCGATAGTTGCGAGGTATATCGTAGTTTACCAAAAGCCATTGCACGTCAACTTACGCTCGATCGCGACCCACACGGAAACGTGCAAGTGTCGCTTATCGAAACCGAGAAATTGCTTATCGAAATGGTAGCAAAACGTTTGGTACAGCTCAAAGCAGAAGGAAAATTCAAAGGAAAATTCGCGGCAATCAACCACTTCTTTGGTTACGAAGGACGTTGTGCTATACCTTCGAATTTCGATGCCGACTATACTTATTCGTTGGGCTATACAGCTTCGGTACTTATTTCGGAAGGCAAAACAGGTTACATGTCGTCGGTACGCAACCTTACAGCACCTGCTGCCGAGTGGATTGCTGGCGGTGTGCCCATTACAATGATGATGAACATGGAACGCCGTCATGGTAAAATGAAGCCTGTAATTCAAAAAGCATTGGTATTGTTGGATGGTGCGCCTTTCAAATTTTTTGCAGCCAACCGCGAAGATTGGGCCGACGAAAAACAAAGCTATGTATATCCAGGTCCTGTGCAATACTACGGTCCAACCGAAGTATGCGATATGCCAACAAAAACTTTGCAACTCGAGCAAGAATAATAATTTATTGCAAGCAAAATAAATCAAAAAAAAGCGGATGGCAACAAAACTAGCCATTCGCTTTTTTGTTGTAGTATTGAATAAACAAAAAATTGGAACTATTTAGCCCCCCAGCCCCCTCCTTCGTACCTTAGGAGGAAATCCTAAAGGGGGAGTTGAGAATGCGTCGATTAACAATATTTGAATTGAAGTAGTGTGTTTTTTTAACTTAATTACTGGAGACATTATCATTTTTTTGATACATTTTTTAATTGTAACGTGATGTGTCAGCTGTAAAAGATAAGATAAACACCGAAATATGAACTGAGTAGTTATAAATTATTATTTGTTTTTAAATTTGCTGGTGCGATAACACTTCCGCACTAGCATTGTCAATCGT
>CAZEVV010000002.1:14715-29025 GCA_964515675.1 uncultured Paludibacter sp.
TTTGTTTTTAAATTTGCTGGTGCGATAACACTTCCGCACTAGCATTGTCAATCGTAAATTGTCAATCGTAAATTGTTTTATGTCAATGTTAATACTTCTTTCACCAGCAAAAATTCAGAACTTCGATAAGCAAAATGTCTGCGAAGCACATAGTTTGCCCCATTTTATGAGCGAAGCGCAAGAGCTTGTACGTATAATGCAACAATTACCTAGGTCGGAGTTATCGAAATTGCTCGAAATCAATGCACAACTTACCCAGCTTAATGCCGATAGGTATTTGAATTGGCATTTGCCTTTTACGCCCCAAAATGCAAAACAGGCTATACTTGTTTTCGATGGAGAGGTGTTTCGTGGCTTGCATGCAAATGGTTTTGATGCCACCGATTTTAAATTTGCTCAAAAGTCATTGCTCATTTTATCGGGGTTGTATGGCGCTTTGCGTCCGCTCGATTTAATTCAGCCTTACCGGCTCGAAGTGAGCTCGAAACTAAAAACAGATTATGGCAATACGCTTTATCAATTTTGGAAAAAACGTTTGACAGATTATGTTGAGAATCATTTGCTTGAAAATCAGTCAAATACTATAGTAAATCTGGCTTCGAGCGAGTATTTCAAAGCCATAGATGCTAAAAAACTCAATGTGCGCATTGTTGATGTTGAGTTTTATCAATACAAAAACGATGCATACAAACAAATTGTGATTTATACCAAAAAGGCAAGAGGACTTATGGCTAATTATATCATAAAAAATAAACTCTTAAATGCCGACGATATGAAAGGATTTGATGCTGATGGATATTGGTTTAGTCCTCAAATGTCGACCAATGACAAATTTGTTTTTGTACGCTAATAAGCTTCTTTATTCGAAAGATTTTTACGTTTTAATGCACTGCAATTCATTGTTTTTGATGTTGATATAAATTTTATTTCGAATTTTTATGTACATTTGTGGCAAGAAAACACTTATTCAAAAATAATATAACAATTCAGATTATGCGTAAAATTATTGCTTTTTGTGCATTAGGCTTATTTGCATTTGCTGCTTATGCGCAAAAAAAGCCGCTTGCAATTGCCGATTTTGCCAATTGGTACCGTATGGAAAACAGGCAAATAAGTTTCGATGCCAAATTCGTTGCTTATGAAATTAAAAAACAAAAGGGCGATGGCATGCTCATAGTGTACGATGCAACGAAGCAAACGAACGACACTGTTTTTCATGCTTATGAGGCAAAATTTTCGGCCGATGCATCGTTTATAGCCTACAAAATACGTTTACCCGAGGATACAATTCGTAAGCATAAATTGGCCAAAACAAAAAAAGAGAATATGCCACAAGAGTCGGTGGGTGTATTGAATTTGAAAACCAAAGAAAAAACTGTTTTCGAAAAAGCGAAACGATTTGCTATGCCTACCGAAAATGTGAATTGGCTTGCTGTGCAGCGCATTAAACCCAAAAACCCAAACGATACGATAAAATCGAAGTCCAAGTCACGTGCGCCAAAAGAAACCAACGAACTTGTATTGTGGCAACCCGAATCAGGCGTGAAGCACACAATAGCTCGTATCGACACTTTTGTTGTGGCCGAAAAAGGCGAACGTATCATTGCACGCGTTTTGCTCAACGATACATCGAAACTGAAAGCTTTGATATCGATTATGCCCAATAGTTTTCGTGTCGATACTTTGAGCAAGGACTCATCGACCATAAAACGTTTAACACTCGATGCTGAAGGGAAGCAATTGGCTTATTTAGCAAGCAACGATACGGCTAAAAATAAAACATTTGAGCTTTTTTATACCGATTTCAACAAACGACAATTGCGAAAAATTGCCGATACTCAAACAAAGGGACTTGCTAAGGATTGGTCGCCAAGTGAATTTGCGAATATTTATTTCTCGAAAAATGGCTCGAAACTGTTTTTCGGAATGGCGCCAAAGCCTGTAAACGAACCCAAGGACACGCTTACCGACGACGAAAAACCGCGTCTTGACCTTTGGAGCCATACCGATGATGTGATACAACCTATGCAGCTGGTGCAAAGGGCTCGTCGGAGTCGGCAATCGTATTTGGCATTGTACCGCATTGCCGATAATACATTTGTTACTGTGGCCGATAAAGTGTACGAAAATGCGCAACTTTGCAGCGACAACAATGCTGATATTGCTTTGATAACAAACAGTCAGCCATACCAAAGGTCGATTGTGTGGAGCTCGCGCCGCTTATGGGATTATGTATTGGTTGATTTGAAAACTGGTACTCGCCGTGAATTAAAAACAGCTGCTAATGGACTTTCATTGTCGTCGACAGGGAGATATTCGCTTTGGCTGAATCACGAGGACAAGCAAATTTATGCTATTGATAATAAAACGCTTAAACAAATTAATCTTACGCAAGGTATCGCAGTTTCGTTTGTTGATGAACTTAATGATACGCCCAACGATGCTTTGCCTTACGGCATTGCAGGTTGGTTGGAAAACGATGCTTTTGTGTTGGTGTACGACCGTTACGATATTTGGCAACTCGACCCCACGGGCAAACAAAAACCTTTGTTGCTCACCAATGGTCGACAAAGAGCAACGCGCTATCGTTATGTGAAAACAAACGACGAATTGAACCATATCCCAGCAAAAACAAATATGCTTATGTCGGCTTTCAACGAGAAAACGAATGTAGAGGCTTATTACGAATTGCAAACCAACAATAATGTTTTGACAAAACTTGTTGAAGGCGATTTTATGTTGGGTACAGTACAAAAAGCAAAAAATGCTGAGGCTTATATCTGGTCGACACAAACAGTAAAAGATTTTCCGGAAATAAAATTGAGCAATACAAAATTCGAAAATACACGCATAATATCGAATAGCAATCCACAACAATCCGATTTTTATTGGCCAACAGTTGAGGTGGTTGAGTGGGTTTCGTTTGCAGGCGATTCGCTAAAAGGAATGCTCTACAAACCCGAAAATTTCGACCCTAATAAAAAATACCCTGTTGTAACTTATTTTTACGAGCGTAGCTCCGACAATTTACACCGTTACAACTATCCGCAGCCAAGTCGCTCTATCATTAGCATTCCGTTTTATGTGAGCAACGATTATTTGGTTTTTGTTCCCGATATTGTTTACACCACAGGTTATCCCGGACAAAATGCCTATGATTGTATTGTGAGTGGCGTGCAAAAACTCATCAATACACGTACATATGTTGATGGTGCAAAAATTGGTTTGCAGGGTCAAAGTTGGGGTGGATATCAAATTGCATATCTCATAACACAAACCAATATGTTTGCAGCAGCAATGGCCGGTGCACCCGTGAGCAATATGACAAGTGCTTATGGTGGCATACGTTGGGGAACAGGTATGAGTAGAATGTTTCAGTACGAAGAAACGCAAAGTAGAATTGGCGGTACACTTTGGGAGCGCCCATTGTTGTACCTCGAAAATTCGCCATTATTTCATGCGCCAAAGGTGCAAACACCACTGTTTATTATGGCCAACGACAACGATGGAGCTGTGCCATGGTACCAAGGCATTGAGTTTTTTATGGCTTTGTATCGCCTACAAAAACCTGTGTGGATGATTAATTACAATGGCATGGATCACAATATCGAAAATCGCTTTTGGGCCAATCGTGTTGATTTGAGTACGCGCATGTTCGGTTTCTTTAACCATTATCTTAAAGGATATCCGGCACCCGAGTGGATGACAAAAGGAATTCCAGCAACCGAAAAAGGTAAAACATTGGGCTATTGATATTCTAGAAAAAAACAATCTAATTTTTAAATAAAGAGGGAAAGTCATAACAAGGCTTTCCTTTTTTTGTAAAAAAAAATGTATCTTTGCCAAGCACTTGTATTGAATTAATGATGATAATACCGATTGCACAAACAATATAGCCCAATTTCGACAATGTCTCATTGTCCTATTTGTTTGTAGGCATCGGCATTAACAACAGTAGACATAAAAATGACTTTGGGTCATTTTATATGTACAGTTGGTATAAATTGACATGTAAGTGAATTTTGAAAAGTTTAAACCCGAATTTCTCAGAAAAAAAATACAATAATAATCCATTATGGCAAAAAAAGTTTTTGTTAGTGGCTGCTACGATATGTTGCACAGCGGACACGTAGCATTTTTCGAAGAGGCGGCAAAGCATGGCGATTTGTACGTTGGCATTGGATCCGACAAAACAATATCGGAGCTGAAAGCCCGTAAAACCATCAATTCGGATGCCGAGCGTTTGTATATGGTACGATCGCTAAAGGCAGTAAAAGATGCTTGGATAAATAGTGGCAGTGGGCTGCTCGATTTTTTGAATGAATTAAAAACGCTACAACCCGATATTTTTTTCGTTAATGTTGATGGTCATACACCTGCAAAAGAAGCTTTGTGTAAAGAGATGGGCATCGAATATGTGGTGAGTCAGCGTGTGCCACATGCCAATTTACCTGCCCGATCCACAACGGCTTTGCGTCAGGAGTGCCGCATTCCCTATCGCATCGATTTGGCGGGCGGTTGGCTCGATCAGCCTTATGTAAGTAAGTATGCATCTGGTAAGGTGGTTACCATTTGCATTGAGCCCGATTACGAATTCAACGACCGCAGCGGAATGGCAACAAGTAGTCGGAAAAAAGCAATAGAACTTTGGCAAACCGATATACCCGATGGCGATAAAGCAAAATTGGCCAAAACTTTGTTTTGTTTCGAAAATCCGCCTGGCACCGAGTATGTAAGTGGGAGTCAGGATTCGTTGGGAATAACCATGCCCGGTATCAATGCTTATAGTTACGATAATAATTATTGGCCCAACGATATTGCTGTTTTGCACGATGAAACTACCATTGCATGGCTCGAATCGCGCCTTTGGTTGTTGCCTCTTTATCCACGCGAGCAATCGTTTAGTGTATTGTCCGAAACAAATATCGATGCTGATGGCGCTAGCAAATTGGCAAAGGCAGCCGACAAATGCTGGGAAGCGATTTTGCAGAATAACGACAAAGCATTAGGCGAAGCCATGCGTGAGAGTTTTGAAGCACAAATACAAATGTTTCCATTGATGGTAAATGCCGATATTTTGCAACTTATAGAAAGCTACAAAAACGATGTTTTGGGTTATAAATTGAGTGGTGCAGGCGGTGGCGGATATTTGATTTTTTTCTCAGAAAATTCAATTAAAAATGCAATTCAAATACGTATTCGTCGAGCATAGTTGCTTTTTGCCAACAGGCAGTTTACAATAACTGATATAGTTCAAGTGTAATTATTTGGAAATAAAAATTTCTTCAAAATGTAAATTTTGATAATCGTAAATAATTTTATATTTAATTTATCCATCTCAAATCCTCTTTCAGGATATTTGGTTTCAAAAAATTATAAACAAATGAAATTCAATAATAAAGCAGTTTTGCTGTTACTTGCGATTGTTTTCGCCAAATACACATTGATGGGTTGTGATAAAACTCAGATAGAGGCAAGCAATAAGGCCATTTCGTACAATGTAAGGCTGGGCACTGGGGACGATGGTGTAAACAAATGGAGTAATCGCAAAGCTGCAAGTATACGAATGATTGAGCAAGAAAAGCCACTTGTTGTAGGTTTACAAGAAGTATTGTACGACCAAATTAAATATTTCGATGCAAAACTGCCTGATTATAAGAGAGTAGGAGTGGGGCGCGACGATGGTAAGCGAAGTGGCGAATTTATGGCTGTATATTATGATGCAAAACGATGCAAACTTCTTGCCTCGGGCACTTTTTGGTTGAGCGAAACGCCCACAAAAGTATCGCGCGGTTGGGATGCCGCATGTCACCGAACACTTACTTGGCTAAAATTGGAGCATAGGCAAAGTAAAGAAGTGTTTTATGTTTTTAATACGCATCTCGATCATCAAGGGCAAGTGGCTCGCAAACAATCAATTATTCTTATCGATTCGTTGATAAATGAAGTAGTTACTGATAATAAGCCTGTAATATTAATGGGCGATTTTAATATGACTGCCGATGATGCACGTTTGGCAAAAATTTTCGACAACTATGATGAGAGCAGACGCTGTTCGCCCATTACAGATGACCGTGGAACATACAACGCTTTCAAACTTGATTTTAAGCCATTAACGATTGATTTTATCTTCTCGAAAAGACTTCATTGCAGCGCTCATCGTACCCTCGATGGCGATTATGGCGTGCCATTTATTTCGGATCATTATCCAATACTGTTTGAATTTGAGTTTGTTGAAAAATAATTTTCACAAATCAATATCATTTCTATCATATTTTTATCAAAAAACTAAATATAACTAAAATATTATCACTGTTTTTGTGAACGTTGTACGTATTTGGAAGATGATTTTCGGAATGTTTGATTGTTATTTATGAATGGCTTTGGCATTTTGTTGTGTGTTAAAACAATGATAAAGCCTACAAATACTGTGCTTTATGAAAAACTTTAAATTTAATTTCTATCAGAACATGAGGTTCGAAATACGAATTACTTTGAGTTATTTGCTTTTCGGACTCATGTGGATTTTATTTTCGGATATGTTGCTTGATTTTTTGATCAACGACCATGGCTTACTCACCAAATTTCAAACCTACAAAGGTACATTCTTTGTGTTTGTTACTGCCGCTTTTTTTTATCTTTTTGTTGAGCGACACATGCATAAACTTCGTTCGGTAGAGGCACGCATTAAAGAAAGAGAAAGGCACTACAAATCGCTATTCGATGATAATCACTCAATTATTGTTTTAATAAACCCTGAAGATGGAAAAATTGAGGATGCAAATCCTGCAGCATGTAAGTACTATGGTTATAAACATGCCGAATTATGTACTAAAACTGTTCGTGATTTTTATCAGCTAACCAATGATCAGGTTGAAAATTGGTTTCATGCTGTAAATGCCGACGAACAAAACCATGTTTTTTTACAGTTAAAGCTCTCAGGTAATGATATTAGAGAAGTGGAAGTGTATTTTAGTAAAGTAAATATTGCTAATAAAACGATGATTTACTCAATAAGTCATGATATTACCGAGCAACGAAATGCAGAATCGAAAATTAGAATTCTTTCGCAAGCAATTGAACAGAGCCCAGTTGGCATTTGTATTACAAATACTGCTGCGAAAATTGAATACTCAAACCCCATGCTGAGCGAAATAACAGGTTATGCTGTTGATGAACTTTTAAATCAGAACATCGAGATGTTGGGTGTTGGCGAAAGGTCTAAACAAGACGATGTTGAATTGTGGGAAACGATTCTTTCGGGTGGCATTTGGACAGGTGAATTTAGAAATAAACGAAAAGATGGCGAATTGTATTGGGAGTCGGATACAATTTCGGCAATATATGATGCAACTGGTCAAATAACTCATTTTCTTGCCATTAAAGAGGATGTTACAAACCGAAAATCGTCGGAAATATCTTTGAAAAAATCGAAGGAACTTTTGCGAAAATTTGCTACACACTTACAAACAGTACGTGAGGATGAGAAAATTGCTCTTGCGCGCGAAATTCATGATGATTTAGGACAAAATTTAGTGGCTTTGAAAATTGAAGCTGGATTACTTAGAAATAATGTGAAGCAAAGTTTGGATAACACTCAGTATACTGCTGTGGCTGATAGGTTCGACAGGATAATATCGGTAATTGAGAATACCATCAAAGCAGCCCGACGGATAATGAATGGCTTGCGACCCGAATTGCTTGAAATGAATGGATTTATAAGCGCCACCTCTACTTATCTCGAAGAGTTTAAAGATAGGTACAACATCGATTTCGAGCTTGAAATTGATAATTTTAACGTTGAATTAAATGCACAGCAGTCATTGACATTCTATCGTATTTTGCAAGAAGCCTTGAGCAATGTTGCAAAACATTCGATGGCCAAACAACTTGTTTTTTCGATATACAACGATAATGATAGTGTTTATATGGACATTGTCGATAATGGTGTGGGATTCGACATGGAGAGTAATACAATGCGACAAGATTCGTATGGCATGTTGGGCATGCAAGAAAGAGTTGTGTTGTTGGGTGGCGAACTCAATGTTAATAGCGAATTGGGCAAAGGTACAAAAGTAAGTGTTTCGATACCAATAAATAATATAAAAGTAGAAAGTTGATAAGGTTTTGTAAATTCTCATTTTCTGTTTGAAGTCGCTTACCGCTTATGGTAGCGAAGCGTACATCCCGATTTATCGGGACCGCTTACCGCTTACCGCTTACTGCATTTCCTCAATTTTTACTTCATTACCGTTTATTCTCAAAATTATTTGTATTTTTACGGCTTCAAAATTCGAACCCAAAATAATGACCGTATGATTCGTTTTAAATACATATTTCCATTTATAATTGTTTTTGTAGGGCAAATGTTGCTATCTGCTCAAACAAGTTACAACTACAACATTACAGCAAAATATACTTATGGCACTATATTGAAACATACGCGCCATTTGCAAAATATTGTCGATAAGCCAATTAATGGTGGCGAAATTGCCATCGAATGGCAAACTTGGAACGAAGAGCCTTGGCACCAATTTTTAGGTTTTCCACGCATAGGTCTTGGGGCTGTAGCTTTCGATCTTGGCAATCCCGAAATGCTCGGTCAGTTATATGCAGTATATCCATATCTCAATTTCAATTTACTTAAAAAATCGCCCATTCGCCTTGGCATAAAAGCGGGCGCTGGCACAAGTTTCCTCACCAAACGGTTCAACAATACAGCCACAGCTCTTAACGATTTAAATACGGGCAATGCTGCTATTGGCTCAATTGTTAATGTGTTTTTTGCTGGTGGTGCAAATGTCGAAGTGCCACTTGGCAGTTATCTTTCGTTGGGCATCGATCTTACATGGAATCATGCATCCAACGGTAGTTTTTTTCAGCCCAACTCGGGTATAAATATGCTTAATGCTTCGGCTGGGTTAAAAGTGTATCCTTATGCCTCGCGCGACAAGGAGCCAATGCGCAAAGCATACAAAGATATTTCGCGCGATTTTCAGTTCGAGATAAGTGCTTCGGGTGGTGCACGCGAATTGTATTATCGCGATGACAAGCTCTACCCAACAGGCTCGGTGGTGATTGCTGCTTTCAGGCAAATGACGAACTTTATGCGCCTTGGCCTTGCTGTGGATGGCTTTTATGATGGCGTGTACAATGGAAACACAAAATTTCAACGCACCTATCTTACAACCGATGAGTTTGCCAACAAAGTGCGTGTTGGCACAAGTTTGCAGCCCGAACTCACCTTTGGGCGTTTCAGTGCTGGATTTCATTTTGGTGTGTATTTGTACAATCCACTTAAAAATCTTGAACCCTATAACGATGCTAAAGCAGCTATAGAAAGTGGTTCAACACTCAATAAACCCATCTTTTATAAGTACGACATAGAAAAAGAAGATGGCTGGCTCTATACAAGAGCAGCCATCAAATACAATGTGAGCGATCATTTTTTCTTTTCGCTTGGGTTAAAAACACACCTGCAAAAAGCCGAATTTATAGAGTGGGGGATGGGATATCGCCTGTAAATAATTACACATTAAGTATGAGTTTAATACTTAAGTTTTTGATAATCAAATACATTGAAGTGAAATCGTAAATCGTAAATCGCAAATTTCTAATGCCCTTTTCCTTCTACTCAATTTTATTCAAATCGTATGGTGTTTCTTGGTATACAAAGTAGTTCAACCAATTGCTAAACAGTAAGTTAGCATGACTGCGCCAACGCACCAATGGCCCTTGCGAAGGGTCGTTGTTGCGATAATAATTACGTGGAATATCAATTGGCAAATTTTTGGCAAAGTCGCGCTTGTATTCATCGTCGAGCGTATTGGGCGAATATTCCGAATGTCCCGTAATATAAAACTCACGGCCATTGCGTGCCATCACCATGTAAACCCCCGAGTCGGGCGATTCCGAAAGCAATGTCAAAGCATCAATTTTCAATATGTCCTCGGCACGCACTTCGGTGTGGCGGCTATGCGGCACATAAAAAATATCGTCGAAACCACGAAAAATCGGATTTTGCGGATTGTGATTGTAATGTTCGAACACGCCAAAAACTTTCTTATCGAGCGGATATTTGGGCACACCATAATGATAATAAAGCCCTGCCTGTGCTGCCCAACAAATGTAGAAAGTGGAGGTGACATTGGTTTTCGACCACTCGAAAATTTCGGTTATCTCGCCCCAATAATTTACTTCTTCGAAAGGCATTTGTTCAACAGGTGCACCGGTAATAATCATACCGTCGTACTTGCTTTTACGTATCTCGTTAAAAGTTTTATAAAATGCCATAAGATGCTCGATGGGCGTGTTTTTCGAGCAATGCGTTTCCATGTGCAAAAAGTCAATTTCTATTTGCAATGGCGAGTTCGACAACAACCGTATGAGGTCGGTCTCGGTTGTCACTTTGAGTGGCATGAGATTTAGAATAACTATTTTCAATGGGCGAATCTCCTGATGCGAAGCACGCTCCGAATCCATAACGAATATATTTTCGTTGCGCAATACATCTACTGCTGGCAAATTGTGCGAAATATTTAAAGGCATATTATTGATATTTTATTGATTAGACAGCCCCCCAGCCCCCTTAAGGGGGAGTTGAGTGATTATCATTAGTGTTAAATAATAACTGATTAATATAGGAAGTAAATATTATCAAAATTGAATAAAATAAAAAAGCTCAATCTGCGCTCGTTCCCTCTCCTTTGGAGAGGGCTAGGGAGAGGTCTCTTAGATTTTTTAGGCTTTCTTAATTATAATATTTTGCATACAACTCCAAATAAGCCAATGTATGTATATACTCGGCATAAAATGCATTGAGCTTTTCGAGTAATAGGGGCGACGATTTGCGCACCATCCACACTTGCTCTTGATCCAAACTAAGCGCTAACGAAAAATCAAGCGCCGGATATAAAGTTGCAAAATGTTTCACCCTATTTTCGAGCAAAACCGATTTTGAATACTCACCATTTGCCACCAATGCTATCATTTCGTCGTTGCTTTTGTTTTTTACTTCGAAAATATGAATATCGGCTGCAATTTCATTCGATAAGTTTTGAAGTCGCCTTACGTAGCGTGAGCCCTGAGCCACATATATCGAATCGTCGGCTAAATCGTATTGTTTACTTATCAATTGTTTGCCAGTCGCTAGCTTCTGTACCAACATTAGTTTCGACCGTTGAAATGCTGTGCTGTATGCAATTTGCGTTGTGTCTTTAAAAGCTCCACGAGGCACAAACGAAGGCACAATGTCGCATTCGCCATCGAGCAGTTTATCCACCGCTTTTTGCAAATTACTTTCTTCAACAATTACGAGTTCCAATTGCATGCTATCGGCAAAAGCTTTTATCAGTTCGTACTGAAAGCCTGCTATGCCGTTGCTATCATTCGTCAGGCCGAAAAAACTTCGCTCAATAGCTACTGTTATTCGTCCCTCTTTGCTTATCTCGTCCTAATCTCTCGGTGTTTTTTTATGCAAAAGCCCAAGCAGTACAACGCTTAGTAATATTACAATTGCTATAATAGCTATAAAGTACTTTTTGTTTAAATTTATTGCCATTTTTTTTTATATTTTCATTCAAAAAAATAATAAACTGCTTATCTGCTTTGAGCAAGTTATACCCAATAGTACAATTAAATTGACACAAAGTCATTTTTATGTCTACTGTTGTTAATACCGTTGCAAATTAAGTATTTCGAGATACCGAGAATCAGAACAAACAAATAGGACAATGAGACTCTTTCGAAATTGGGCTATATTGTTTGTGCAATCGGTATTGATCTCAATTAAGAATGTTTTTTAAAACAATTTTTGAACCTGCCCGTTTTGTAGACAGGTGCAAAAATGCTAAAACACTAATTATTTATCGCTTGCGCGGCTTTGCAACATCGCCACGTCGCATTCAGTAATTCTACTTGTAAATCGAGAAATATTTAAATTTTTCTTTATATCTTTCAATTTACGAAATAAATATCTTTTTTTAATTTACACTTGCTCTAAGCATAAAACCAATAAAAATTAATTGTAAAAGTTCCACGAAATTCCAATGCGCACTATGCCAGGGTTGTAGGCATAGTTGGGCATCGAAAACGAAGCACCTTTGGCAAATAAACTATTCAGATGGTAATATTCGAGATAAAAACGGGTTTGCTTTAAGTGAAAATTGGCATATACATTTACTATTGGGTAATTGCCAATCATGGTTTTTTCTTGCGAATGAAATTGTCCGATAGCAGGCATATATGCCGGAGCATAATAGGCAGTATGGTAGCGTACCGAAGCACCCATTTGTACCGAGAGTACTTTTTTAAACCATTTGTCGAGATAATAAAAATTATGCAAAAGCGCCAAATCGGGCAATGGCAAAGCATAAGCATCTGAGCTTAATTGATATACCACATTGTTTTCGAGATTGAATTTGCCCAACCGAAAATCTTTGCGCAAATTAAAAGCCAGTACTTGTATATTGCCTTTGTTTTGAGTGATATTGGCCAACGAATCGAAATAAACGTAATTTGTAATATTTTCGACCGAGCCAGTGAGCCAAAGTTTTTGATCGGGCATACTTATTTTAGCACTCACATGTGTGGTGAATAGCGCATCAAAATTGTTCTCCCAACGAAAATGGTTAGAGGCATAAAAGTCGTGAAATGCCGACATAACTCTACGGCGCATAAATGCTTTTGCTTCTAATTGTACTTTGTTTTTGAACAATTCGAAGCCCGACGACAAATTACCATCCAATACAAAACTACCTGATTTTGGTCCCAGGATATCGATTTCGGCTCCAAAATCGTAGTTTAGCAATTCACCTTGTTTTTTACTCATTCGTCCACCTACATATACATTCGAAAAAGTTGAATGTAATAAGGCCGTTGTGTCAAATTGCATGGTTGTGTAGCGCTCAATTTCGTTGCGTACATAAGCTTTTAGTCCAAAACGAAGCCACTTATTAAACTCTTCGGCCATCGACACAGAAAACTGATTACTTAAAATTTGATATGCCGCAGTATCGTTGGTTTGTAATAAGTTACTATAGAATACGTTTTTGTAAAAATCTTTCTCAACACCACGGTCAGCATAGCGTTTGCGCTGGTCGTCGAAGCGTAATGTGTGCGAAAAAATTGTAACAGGAACAAATTCGGTGCTGTCCAATTCTACCCCATTCGCCTTTACTTTTCGCTCGATACCTAAACTATAATTATGGTTGAAAAACAAATGATTGTGCCTTAAGTTCGAAATAGCATCAATGTTTACAGGCATGTTTATGGGCGGTACATTCACACTCGGATTGCTTATCATGCTTGGGTCTTTTAAACCACCATTTTCGAAATTGGTCATATTATTCAATGCAATAATACCTTTAGCTGTATAGCGCTCGCCGTCGTAACTACCAAACAATGAGGCAGCAAAACGTTTGGCTTCTTGCTTTTGATATTCGCCGCGGGCAAACAAAAAATCGACATCGGTGCCAAAATTTAGCTTTTTGTTGGCATTGGCAGTAAAGATAAACGAGATATTGTCCTGTTTCCGAAAATTGCTACCACCCGAAATAAAGTTAATATTCGAGTAAGGTGTTTTGGTATTATAAAATGTGGCATTGTCGATAGTGCGAATATAAGGCGCATAAGGTGTTGCGAATATAAACTCCTGATATGCTGGTCTGTCGAAATATATTTTCGATTGCAATGGCGAGCCCAAATTACCATTAAACGCATTGGCAATGCTAAATCGATCCACTGCATTGTCGAACTGATAATTGACATGCGCTGTGTCCACTTGCAAGGAGTCGACGCTGCCAAAAGCATCGGTCACGCGCCATGTTTTTATATATTTCACGGGCGATATTTCCTTCAACTGTTTGGGTGCGTATTCGTCGTCGTTGGCCATTAAAGGGCTCACGCACAACAAAAGTATATATAAATAAGCAAGTGTTCTAAATGTTTTATTCATACGAGATAAACTATTTTTTTTTCGTATCAACATGCATATCACATTTTTGTGTTTAAAATAAAACAATTCAATTTGCATTATGCCATGATTTTATTCGCAATTAATGCTAAAAAATTACGATTGGCAAAGTTACAAAAAAATCACGGTCGATAAACATATATAGGCATAGGATGTAAATATTTAATAAATATCAACAAAGTAAGAGATATGACAATTACAGACATGAATAACACAAACGAAAGGTTTATGTCTCCAATATTTACTGTTGCTCGTCAAATATTATTACATTAGCGTTGTTTGCATTGCATTGGCCTATAGGCTATTCTTAATGATGTGAAAAGTATAAAGGGCTTCAT
>CAZEVV010000002.1:29125-49493 GCA_964515675.1 uncultured Paludibacter sp.
AATCTTTTAATCCCGATAGCGATCGGGACAAATTTCGAATTTCAAAGCTATCAGCATCGCGCCAAACGGCAAATTTTTGTCGGTAATTTTGCAATTTGTCGATGTCGATTTTGGCTGTAGCCACATCTATTGCACTATCGGGCACTTGCGCAATGCACTCACCTTTATAGTCGAGCACAAAGCTATGCCCAATATAATCGATGTTGTTGGCATCAACGCCAACTCTGTTAACACCAATAACATAGGCTTGGTTTTCGATGGCACGCGCTTGCAGTAAAATGTCCCAGTCATTAATGCGTTTGGTGGGGAAATTGGCCACATAAATAAGCACATCGTAGGCATTGTTTACATTGCGCGCCCACACCGGAAATCGCAAGTCGTAACATACAAGTAGGCAAAGTTTTATACCCTTGTAATCGACAATGAGTTTTTGGTTGCCAGCACTAAAATATTGATGCTCGTTGGCCATACTGAAGAGATGGCGTTTATCGGCAAAATACAAATCACCTTCGGGGGTTACAAAAAAAGCACGATTGAAAAACTTGCCATTTTCGGTAGCAATAAAGCTTCCTGCAATGGCAAGTTGATACATTGCACTCCATTTTTTAAGTTGCGCCACGGTAGCACCGTCCATACTTTCGGCCAAATCGAGCCTATCAACACAAAAGCCTGTGCTAAACATCTCGGGCAATACAACAATATCAATTTTTGCCTCTGTTTCGGCGCAAAGCAGTGCCAATTGCGTTTCCACAATAGCAAAGTTGGCCAACTTATCGGCCCAAATTATGTCGTACTGAAAAATGGAAATTGTCATGAAGTGTTGAGATTGAACTTCTTCCTAACCCTCCCCGAATTTAGCCCGACTATCAGGTTTCATCCATTTATTGGGAGCGGAAAGTGCGAAGACTTAATTACTTTTTCTGTAAAAAAATCACTAATCGTTTATCACTAAACAGTTGCGGCCTACTTTGCTTGCCAAAAACATCTCTTTGGCGACTCGATAGCATCTTCGTCCTTTAACTGTTTCATTGCTTTGTCAACCTCTTTGCGGTCCAAACCAGTTAATTCTACTACTTTACCTGCATTCAAAGGCTCACCCGCCTTTTTCATTGCTTCTAATACTTGTTGTTTTGCATCCATAAATTTTTAATTTAATTGTTTTTTGTTTTTTAGTAAATCTTCCATCCCGATAGTAATCGGAATAAATCTTCAAATCCTTCAAATTTTCCAATCTTCAGATTAATTAATTTGCCTTATCACCCTATCAATCACAGCGCTTTCGAAGCCTCTGTTTTGAGCAAAGTTAAATAGTTTTCCCATTTTTTCGTACTCATATTCCCATTTTAGGCTTTTGAGTTTAGTTTGTAATATCGACGCCAGCATTTCCTCGTATTCTCCATCATCAATACTGGCCAATGCTTTGTCAATTAATGCATTGTCGAGTCGTTTCTGTTTTAGTGCATATTTAATTTTTATCTTGCCCCATTTGTTGAACCTGAATTTATCTTTTACAAAAGCTTTAGCAAAACGCTCTTCGTTCAGAAAATTCTCGTCGATTAAGTGTTGTACTATTTCCTCGGCTTGCTTAGGGTCTACTTCCCAAGCTTTAAGTTTTTCGTACACATCCATTTCGCAATGCTCCGATATTGAGCAATACGAAGCTGCTTTGTGTAGTAATTCGTCGAAACTGTACGATTTCTTCATTTTTATATTTTTTATGTTGAACACTCAATTTGCTAATAAACAAATGATTAATTGGAATACTCTTGTGTGTTTTTTATTTTTGAGCATGTTTTATAAAAGCATTAGGCAAATGTAATAAATAATTATGAACAAAAAATCATCTTTTTCAATAAAATTAAATGATTTTCGATAATTACTGAACATTGAATATTTGTGTTCTGTAATACAAATGTAATATCGTTGTAATATTTTATTCATTCAAAATAAAATTCAATTACTAAAAAGCGACGTACTTTTGCGTCGAAATTAATAATCAATTTATGGATACTATTTACATTGTAATTGTAGTTGTACTTTTGGCTTTAGCAGCCATGGATTTGTTGGTGGGAGTTGCCAACGATGCTGTCAATTTTTTGAATTCGGGCGTTGGCTCAAAGGTTGCCCCTTTATGGGTTATACTTACTGTGGCTTCGGCAGGTGTATTGTTGGGTTCGTTGTTTTCGAGTGGTATGCTCGAAGTGGCGCGCAGCGGTGTTTTTTACCCAGGTAGCTTCACTTTCAACGATATTATGTTATTGTTTTTGGCAGTAATGATAACAGATGTTATTTTGCTCGACTTGTTCAACACCTTTGGATTGCCAACTTCTACAACCGTTTCGTTGGTTTTCGAACTTTTGGGTGCTGCAGTGGCTGTGGCATTGGTCAATATTTGGCAAACAGATAGCGGTGTACTTACCGATTATATCAATTCGGCCAAAGCATTGACCATTATTTCGGGTATTTTAATATCGGTAGTCATAGCTTTTGCTGTGGGGTCGGCCGTTATGTACCTTTCGCGTTTACTATTTTCGTTTCGTTATAAAAACTCATTCAAATATTTTGGTGCAGTTTGGGCTGGCTTGGCGCTTACTGCTATTAGTTATTTTGCCATTTTCAAAGGGCTAAAAGGCACTACACTTATTGCCAAAGATACTATGCAAATGTTGCAAGATAATATTGCTGTGGTATTGCTTTATGTATGGCTCGGATGGTCGGCCTTGATGGCAATTTTGCAACTTGGGTTTAAAGTAAATATATTGCGTATCATTATTTTGGCTGGTACAAGTGCATTGGCTTTGGCCTTTGCTAGTAACGACTTGGTAAACTTTATCGGCGTGTTTATGGCTGGTATGGGTGCCTACGAAATTGCTGCCGATGTGGTTGCGCAAGGTGGAACTATCGAAGGGCTATACATGGGGCAGTTGGCCGAGCCCGTTGTGGCCGATTGGCGTTGGCTTACAGGTGCCGGTGTGATAATGATATTGGCATTGTGGTTTTCGAAAAAAGCACGAACGGTTACAAAAACAGGAGTCGACCTCTCGCGTCAGGGCGAAGGTATCGAGCGTTTTTCGTCGTCGCGTCCATCGCGCACCATTGTACGCAATGTTATCAGTTTAAACAAAATGTTTAGCTATTTTATACCCCAAAAACTTACAAGTTTTCTCGAAAGCCGTTTTGAGCCAGCACCCAATTACGAAAAAAACGATGCTTCGTTCGATATGATACGCGCAGCCGTAAATTTAACTGTTGCAGCATTGCTCATTTCGCTTGGTACTTCGCTCAAATTACCGCTTTCAACCACCTATGTTACCTTTATGGTTGCTATGGGTTCGTCGTTGGCCGATAGGGCTTGGGGGCGCGAGAGTGCAGTGTATCGTATTACAGGTGTGCTTACTGTTGTAAGTGGTTGGTTTTTAACTGCATTTGTGGCATTTTCGGTTTCGGCAATTGTTGCGTTTATATTAATGTATGGTGGTAAAGTTGCTGTTTTTGCAATGCTTGCTGTGCTTGTGTTTATTTTGATACAATTTATGCTTATACATAAAAAACGTGCAAAAAATGAAGAGGTTGAGGATGAAATGCCAATAAATTCGACCGACCATGAAATTATTGTAAATTGTACCAAAGAACTCGAAAAATCGGTTGAAACAACCATTTATATTTACAAAAAAATGCTCGAAGGGCTTTTCAACGAAGATAGAAAAGGCTTGCAAAAGCTTTACAAAATGGCCGACGAGTTGCACGGTAAATCCAAACACCGAAGGCTTTATAATGTATTGCCAACTATTCAAAAACTCGATAACGATTCGCTCGATACGGGTCAATATTTTATTCAAACGGTCGATTATTTCTACGAAATTTCGGTTTCGTTGCGCTATATGACCGAGTCGAGCTACAAATTCATCGACAACAATCACGAGGGATTTAGCAAAGAGCAAATTGAAGATTTAAAACTCTTGGGCGAGCATTTGTTGGCTATATACAACGATTTCGAGAAAATGATGAAAGATAATAATTACCTCGGCCTCGAAAATATTAAAGAACGACGTGCGCAAATACTCGATTTGTATGCCGAATTGGTGAAAAAACAAATTACACGCACCAAAGAAAAAGCTAGCGGAACACGTAACAGCATTCTTTACCTCAATTTGCTCAACGAAACGAAGGTGATAGCCATGAAATCGGTAAACCTTATGCGTGCACAAATGAATTTGAGCAATAGCGAGAACTAAAAATTCGATACAGGTTTCTTAAAAAAAAATGTCCTAACAGCATGCTTTACTGTTAGGGCATTTTTTTATAGCAAAATTTATATGCAATAGCAAAAATACATTATTTTAAAACCATTTTTTTTGTTTAAAATAACGAATAAGGCTTGCGAAAATTACAACAAAAAGCAACCAAACACCAAAATATCCATAACGCCAATTGAGTTCGGGCATATACAAAAAATTCATGCCATAAATGCCAGCCACAAATGTAAGTGGTATGAATATAGTGGAAACGATTGTAAGTGTTTTCATAATCTGATTCATGCGATGACCTTGTACCGAGAAAAACAAGTTTGTGCTACTCTCAAGCGACGCAAGTATCATATCGCAGCTATCGATAAGCGTGAGACAAAGGTCTTTTATTTCCGAAAAGTATTTCGTATGGCGTTTTTCGATATTTACACATTCGCCACGCTCCACAATCTGACTAAACTCCTTGATTGGTAGAATTGACTTTTTGATAAAATGCACAAACTTTTTTTGCGATTCGATGGTAGCCAACATAGTGGGCGAGGGGTCTTTGTTGATATCCGAAAAGTTATAAGCTTCAATATCTTCGTCAATTTTGTTGAGTGTTTTAAAATAATTGTCGAGAATTGACTCTAACATCACATACAACAAAAAATCTGTCGAACGTTCGCGCACCAAACCTACCGATTCGCGCAAACGAAAGCGTACATGCTCAAAAAAATCGGCTTTACGCTCTTGAAACGATATAAGATAATGATTACCAAATGCAAAACTTATTTGTTCGGTGATAATTTCGCTGTCGGATGGCACAATTGATTTGAGTGTGAGAAACGAAAAATTGTCGAACTCCTGAAACTTTGGCCGTTGGTTTATATCCAAAATGTCCTGAATAACAAGGTTGTGAATATTTTGCTTTTTACAAATGTTCGCAATCATATCCGCATTCTCTAAGCCATGCAGATTCAACCAATAATTGCTGTCGTTTGTAAAAGTGGGTAATTGTTCGAAGCTAATATTTTTATCTTCGTTGCATTTTTCTTTGCTATAAGTAAAAAGTTGCATACCAAAATCGGCATTGCGTTGCTTGCCTGTAAAAATAAACTTTGTAGGATCTTGCTTTTTACGGTTTAATTGCGAAACGATTTTCATATTTGTCGACATATTAAGTATTTACTGTTTTGCGCTTGGCTTGTTCATCAAAAAAATTGTGTCTTTGCCGAACCTTCCAGCTATGTATTATTTAGCATTAAAAAATGAATAAATGACATTACAAAGTTGATTTTAGCTTTGATTGTCGTTTAATTCAGTTAGCTAAAAAATTGTATACGAAAAAACAAAAGTACAATTTTAAATGATATTTCGCACTTCGAATTGTAAAAAGATTAAAATTTAAAACACTAAAACATCATAATGCGCCCATTGAAATTGTAATTTAAATTGTATGTTCGAATAAAAAATTGTAATTTTGCGGATAATTGTATCTTTATGAGTATAAAAATGCAATAATATTGGTGCATACCATACAATTTGCAAGTAAATAATCAATAATTAAGTATTTTTGCATGTCACAAACCGAGCAACAATTTGATAAAGCGGGCAATGCCTGTCGCGATATATTTTTCAAAAAAATGAAGGACTATGGCGCTTCATGGCGCATATTACGTCCGCAATCGGTTACCGATCAGATATTTATAAAAGCCAATCGCATACGCAGCATCGAAACAAAAGGCGTATCGAAAGTCGATGAAGGCATTCGCTCCGAACTTATTGCCATTGTAAACTATGGCATCATTGGTTTGATACAACTCGAGTTAGGCTTTGCCGAGACCGACGATTTGCCAGTTGACAAAGGCATTGCCATGTACGAAAAATACTTGCAAGAGGCCAAAACATTGATGATGGCCAAAAATCACGATTACGACGAAGCTTGGCGTTCGATGCGCATACAATCGTACACCGACCTAATTTTAATGAAGATTTACCGCACCAAGCAAATTGAAGATAATAAAGGACAAACACTCATTTCGGAGGGCGTGGATGCCAACTATTTCGATATGATAAATTATGCCATTTTCGGTTTGATAAAACTCGACGAGAGCGAAACAAATTGATTTTTTATTAATTGATAATAACGATATTGCAGCATGAAAAAAAATTACCGACACAAAGCACACAAAAAAGGAGAACTACAAAATAAAATTCTCTTGATAATAATGCATGTATTTAGGTACTTGCTTGCTGCAACTTTTATTTTTTCGGGTTTTGTTAAGGCCATCGACCCTCTGGGTACTGCCTACAAAATCGAAGATTATCTGATTTCTTTTAATCCTTCGTTCATTGCGCTTTTTCCCATTGCATTGCCCATTTCTATTGCCCTTTCGGGTTTCGAACTTATCGTTGGTTTAAATTATTTACTCAATATTTCAACAAAAAAAACAAGTTGGTGGGCATTGGTTTTTATGCTCGTAATGACTCCGCTAACGCTTTACATTGCTTTGTTCGAACCAGTAAGCGATTGTGGTTGTTTTGGCGATGCACTCATTATTAGCAATTGGGCTACATTTTATAAAAACTTAGTAATAAGCGCATTTGTTGTTTATGTGCTTGTAGTTTGTAATAAAACCAAACCGTTTTTTGTAAAGAAAATCGAACGTGCTTTTGTAATTCTTTTTGCTGCAATCGCTTTGGCAATTCCTGTGCATAGCCTCTTAAATTTGCCTATAATCGATTTTCGCCCTTACAAAGTGGGTGTGAATATTTATAACGACATGCAAATTCCGGCCAATGCACCTACCGACCAATTTGAAACAACATTTATACTCGAAAAAAATGGCGTGCAAAAAGAATTTACACTCGAAAATTACCCCGCCGAAAGTGAAGGTTGGAAATTTATCGACCAAAAAACGGTATTGATAAAAAAAGGTTTCGAACCCAAAATAAAAGATTTTATGATTATCGATAGTGAGTTTAACGACATTACCGACATGGCATTGACCAATAGCGGTACAACTTACCTCATTGTAATCAATAACTTAAATAAAACATCGCTCAAAGGAATTGCGAAAATTGAAGCTTTTTACAACAAAATTAAAAACACCGACACGCAGTTTTATGCGCTTACGGCTGCAAGTGCCGACGATGTAGCAAAATTTAAAGCTGAAAACAATATTACTTTTCCGTTTTACAAACTCGATCCTATAACACTCAAAACAATGGTGCGTGCCAATCCGGGCATTGTTGAGCTAAAAAATGGTACGATCACAAAAAAATGGAATTGGCGTAATTTTGATAAGTAAAACAAAAAATCAAATAAATAACAAACTATTTAATTTATAAAAAAGATGAGAAAAAACATTGTTGCAGGTAACTGGAAAATGAACAAAAGCTTGCAAGAAGGCTTGGAGTTGGCAAAAGAGTTGAACGAAGCATTGGCAGGTTCGGCATTGAATTGCGATGTAGTTATTGGCACACCATTTATTCACTTGGCTAGCGTTGTAGCTGCTGTTGATAGCGCAAAAATTGCTGTTGCTGCACAAAACTGTGCCGACAAAGTATCGGGTGCATACACTGGCGAAATTAGTGCTGCAATGGTACAATCAACTGGTGCAAAATACGTTATTCTTGGTCACTCGGAGCGTCGCGCATACTATGGCGAAACTGCCGAAACACTCAAAGCAAAAGTTGTTTTGGCTTTGGAAAACGGTCTCACGCCTATTTTTTGTATTGGCGAAGTGTTGGAAGAGCGCGAAGCCGAAAAACATTTCGAAGTAGTTAAAGAGCAAATTGCAGCTTCGTTGTTCGACCTTTCGGCTGATGATTTTGCAAAAATCGTTTTGGCTTACGAACCCGTTTGGGCTATTGGTACAGGTAAAACAGCTTCGGCAGCACAAGCGCAAGAAATTCACGCTTTCATTCGTCAAACGCTTACCGAAAAATATGGCGAAACAGTTGCCAACAACACCTCAATTCTTTATGGTGGTAGTTGTAATGCTTCAAACGCAAAAGAATTGTTCTCGAACCCCGATGTTGATGGCGGTTTAATTGGTGGAGCATCGTTGAAAGTAGCAGATTTCAAAGCTATTATCGACGCTTTTTGATATTTTAAACGCTAAACTTCGCTTTTATTCGAGCGAAAAGGCATGTTTCGAAAATCCTGCGAATTTATTTGCAGGATTTTTTGTATTTTTGCAAACAATTTTTTTGAACAAAACAAATGCTGATAAAACTTTACGAAAATAATACCAATCCAGCGCAAGTGCGACATGTGGTGGAGGTGTTGCGCAATGGTGGAATTATTATTTTACCCACCGACTCGGTATATGCTTTTGCTTGCGATATTTACAATGCAAAAGGTATTGAAAAAATTACGAAACTCAAAAATAAGGACATAAAACGCAACAATCTTTCGTTTATGTGCCACGAGTTGAGCGAAGTAAGCGAGTATGCACGTATGGATGATGCTGCATTTAAATTGATGAAGAAAAATTTGCCGGGCGCATTTACTTTTATTTTGAATGGAAGTAGTAATTTACCCAAATTATTCAAAAACAAAAAAGAAGTGGGCATTCGTATGCCTAGCAATAATATTGCCAATGCCATTATGCGCGAATTGGGCAACCCGCTCATGACGAGCTCAATTTTTACCAACGACGATACCGACGAATATTTCACCGACCCAGAGTTGATAGACGAAAAGTTTGGCGATAAAGTCGACTTGGTAATTGATGCTGGATATGGCGGTATTACCCACTCAACGATTGTGGATTGTACTGGCGACGAAATTGTTATTGTGCGCGAAGGAGCGGGGGTTTTGGTGGAATGATTTTTTTTATTTGAAGATTGGAAAATTTGAAGATTTGAAGATTTGTCCCAATAGAATTCGGGATTGAAGATTGGAAGATTAGAGAATTTGAATATTTTTTTAGCTTACTTACTTTATTGTAAAGTTTTGAATATTTTATGAAAAAATTAGTGTTGATACTTGTAGTTTTGCTATCATTCAATGCCTCCGGCTTTGGGATGTTGAGCGATTCGGTATCGACAACTTATAAACATCCCGATTTTGTGTCACATTCAAAGGTATGGGTAAAGGCCGACAAAATGTTGATGAACAAAGTGATAGATGATTTTTTGAATGATACTTATTACAATTTTGATAATTTGTTGCTTTGGGGATTGAAAGACATGAAGTTGAGCAAACAAAAGGATAAATTGATAGTTTTCGATTTTAAATCGACAAAACTAAATCCCCAAACGGGCATCGTGAATGGTTTAGGCGATGTGGAAGTGCCTGGCATTATTACTTTTACCGACATAAAGGTGGATAGCCGATTTACGAAAAAAAATGTTGGCAACAAAACACGTGTCGACATTGAGGTAATTCGCTCCGATGCTTTTCTGAAAAAAACTGTGGGCACCATGTATATGACGCCTATAAACGATAATTTATGTGTGCTTACATTGGATACTGCGGTGCAATTTGGTTGGTTTTTTAATATTTTTATTACCCAACCCATGTATCGAAGCATAATGGAGTGGCGATTTCATAAACTTCTGATCAATTTACGCGACGAAGCTGAGAAACGACAACAAAATTTGAATAAAGAAACGAAAAAATAGAACATACCAGTAATGGCAGAAAAAACGCTTTTAGAAAAACTCGAAGGATTGCAACATAAGTTCGACGAGATATCGACACTCATTACCGACCCTTCGGTAATATCGGACCAAAAACGCTACGTGAAACTCAACAAAGAGTATCACGAATTGGAGCGTATACTTACGGCAAAATACGAATACGAACTAAAATTATCGCATCTGGCCGAGGCAAAAGAGGTGCTCGACACCGAAAATGACCCTGAAATGCGCGAAATGGCCAAAATGGAAATTGATAGCATCGAACCACTCATTCCCGAAATGGAGGAGAACATAAAATTATTGCTCATTCCGGCCGATCCCGAGGACAATAAAAATGCTATTGTCGAAATTCGTGGTGGTACAGGTGGCGACGAAGCGGCAATTTTTGCGGGCGACTTATTTAAAATGTACCTCAAATATTGCGAAACAAAACGTTGGAAAATCGAAATTACAAATATTAGCGAAGGTACTTCGGGAGGTTACAAAGAGATAATATTTACTGTAACTGGCGAAAATGTTTATGGCACATTAAAATACGAATCGGGCGTGCACCGTGTGCAACGTGTGCCACAAACCGAAACGCAAGGTCGTGTACACACTTCGGCTGCCACTGTTGCGGTGTTGCCCGAAGCCGAGGAGTTTGACATCGAACTTAAAGAATCGGACGTACGTGTGGATACTTTCTGTTCGTCGGGTGCTGGTGGACAGTCGGTTAATACTACCTACTCGGCCATTCGCCTTGTACACATTCCTACGGGCATTACCGTACAATGTCAGGACGAAAAATCGCAACACAAAAACAAAGCAAAAGCCATGATTGAGCTTCGGTCGCGTATTTACGCCATCGAGCACCAAAAATACCTCGACGAGATTGGTTCGAAACGCAAAACAATGGTTTCTACTGGCGACCGCTCGGCAAAAATTCGTACTTACAACTATCCGCAAGGGCGCATAACCGACCATCGCATCAACTATACTGTGTACAACCTCAGTGCGTTTATGAATGGCGACATACAAGGTGTTATCGACCAGCTGATTGTGGCCGAAAACGCCGAGCGACTTAAAGATAGTGAATTATAATTGAAAATTTAAATAAAAACAGCATAGCAATGAATAAGCAAGAATTATTCGAAAACATACAACGCAAAAAAAGTTTTTTGTGTGTGGGCTTGGATACTGATGTAAATAAAATCCCCGAGTTTTTGTTCGACATTTACGAAGATCCAATTTTTGAGTTCAACAAAGCTATTATCGATGCCACAGCCGATTTGTGCGTGGCCTACAAACCCAATTTGGCTTTTTACGAAAGTCTAGGTTTGCAAGGTTGGGATGTTTTGGAGCGTACGGTGGATTATATTCGCACCAACTACCCCGATCAATTTATTATTGCCGATGCTAAACGTGGCGATATTGGCAATACATCGAGCATGTATGCAAGTACATTTTTCGGACAAATGAATTTCGATTCGGTAACAGTAGCGCCTTATATGGGCGAGGATTCGGTGAAGCCATTTTTTAGCTACGAAGATAAATGGGTGATTTTATTGGCCTTAACATCGAACAAAGGGGCTTTCGATTTCCAGTTTATGCAAGATGCCGATGGTGGCGATCGTTTGTTCGAGAAAGTGCTTAAAACATCGAGCCAATGGGGCACCGACGAAAACATGATGTATGTGGTAGGTGCAACTAAAGCCGAAATGTTGACGGACGTGCGTGCCATTGTACCCAATCATTTTCTTTTGGTGCCAGGTGTAGGTGCACAAGGTGGTAGTCTCGAAGAAGTTGCTAAATATGGTATGAATGCGCAATGTGGATTGTTGGTAAACTCGTCGCGACAAATAATTTACGCCTCAAGCGAAACCGATTTTGCCAAAGATGCACGTACCGAAGCAGCCAAAGTACAAACCGAAATGGAATTTTTGCTCAAACAAGCCGAGTTGATATAGAGTTCTGAGTATTGAGTTCTGAGTATTGAGTTCTGAGTATAGGGTTTTGAGTATTGAGTATTGAGTATAAAGTTCTGAGTATTGTTTCGAGATTGACACACACGAAGTGAAGAAATTCAAGGTTTAGCTTTTCGTTTGAAGTTGGGCAATATAAACAGTCATGTTTTTAGTTATGACGAATAAATTTTGCATCCATGCTTTGCAAAGGCTTCGATTTGTTTTGGGTTTAGTAAAAATTGCAAAAAATACTATTCTAACTCAATACAATTATTCATTTCAGTATCAACACAAAGCACAAAAAGCGGAGTAATACGAGCAGAATTAATTTCAGAAACCGAAAAAAACAAGCAAAATATTTCGATAATTCAGAAAAAAAGATTACTTTTGTGCCACGAAAAACGGGATGTAGCTCAGCCCGGTTTAGAGTACTCGTCTGGGGGGCGAGTGGTCGGAGGTTCGAATCCTCTCATCCCGACAAATGCTGAGAAAAAAAAGACTTGCAAAATGCTGCAAGTCTTTTTTTGTTATTACTACTTATTTTTGCTTAGTCTTTTTTTATATTCTTTTTGCATTCATTTTTGTGATTTTTTGCTCTTATTTCCATGCTCTATTGCCATACAATAGCCCTGTTGCAGCACTGTAAACAACATAGAAAGGGTACGAAAACGAAATGAGCAAACATTTCACAAATAAATTGGTAACACCAAAAAACCTGTTGCAAAGTATCAAAAAACCATAGTCGACAAAAAATTTCATCACATATAAAGCAATTAAACTAATGAGATATCTTGTGTCGATGAACGATCCTACAAAACTTATAACAATGGCTAAATTGAGCATTAAAACGATAGCAGCTGTAGCAATGGTTGTTAAGTCGGTATAACCGCTTGCTTTCGATGTCCAGCGCTGACGCTGACGGATAAAGCTATGCATGTTGGGTGCTGGCTCGGTGTAAACAAGGGCATTGCGCGACTTTATGAAACGAATCGTGCCATTGTTCTTTTTAATAGCATGTAGCAAAAATACATCTTCGCCCGAATGTAAGTCAGGTCTCAGATTATCCACTTTGTTCCAAGCACTTTTTGTAAATGCCATATTGGCGCCATTAGCCATAATGGGTGACGATAAACCTGCCGAGCCACCTGTTGACGCAATTAAACTTATAAATTCAACTTGTTGTAATTTGGCAAATAGTTTTTCGCTTCGTACAATTTTCACTGGACCCAATATCATATCGGGCTTACGAATACGATAATAATCAATAATTGTTTCGACCCACATGCTTACTGGTTTGCAATCGGCATCGGTCGTAATTATTAGTTCGGCATCGCAAGCCTCAACTGCCTCCTTGAGCCCACTTTTTTTACCATGCCCACTTGCTTTTATTACTGTAAATGGCGGAAGTAACGTACGAAAAAACTCAATCACTTGCAACGATGCATCTTCGGAATGATCGTCGACCAACACCAATTGAAATGACTTGCATGACTGATTGGCCAATGCTGTAAGCAAAACACGCAAACCTTCTTCTTCGTTTTTAAAAACAACAACTACTGCAACTTTTAAACTGCAATTATTGAGTCGATGTTGCTCGAAATAATGCGTTTTTTTCCAGCCTATTGCAAATGCCACTATCGTAATAATATAGCATAACATACATATTGCAAATGCAGCTTCAACAATTGTTATCATGGTTATTTATTTTAAAATAAATAATTTAAGCCAATGTAAAATCCTGTATCACCATCTGCCTTATTAAAGGCTTTACCAAAATCGGCCGAAATAATAAAGTTTTCGTTCCAACCAATTTTAAGACCAATTCCTGCCGAACTATGAAACTTACCACTCTCATAGTCATCTAAATATAATTTTGTTTTTTGTGCTTCGCTCAAATTTTGCGTTATGGCAATAGGTTCGAGTATAATGCCCGAATCGAAAAATAAATTTGTACCTAAATAGAAATCTTGTTTTAACCACTCGAATTTTAAAAATTTGTAGCGTATTTCGAAATTACCAAAAGCCACTGCATCGCCCACAACTCTGTTGCGTAAAATACCACGAAGCGAGTTTTTGCCACCCAATCCTTGATTCGACGAGGCTGTAAGAAAACTTGTGATAAGCAATGGTTGTGCAAAATAGGGCGTTTTTGCGCTCCCTACAGTTGTTTGGTAATCAAGTCGGTAGGCAAACGACATGTCGCGCATCAATGTGAAGTATTGGCGGTGGATAAGAGCAAATTTGGTGTGTGGAAATTGGTTTATAAAACCTGGTGCCGATTGCACTACTGCTTCGGTCCACATACCGCTCATTGGATTGGCCAACTGATCGCGCGTATCGTATTTTAAGCCCAATTTTATGTAATTGAGACTTCCACCATTGGCTTCGTTGGCTGTAATAAGTCCTTCGCTTATATAGCGTTGATAAAGCGAGCCGCCTTGAATTGCTTGCAATCCAAGCTTATCAATATTTACTGTGTCGATGGCAAAGTTATAAAAAGTGTAGCCACCAACCCAACCAAAACCCGAATCGCCAAAACGACCCTGAAAGTCGGCTTTTAGTCGAAACATATTGCGTTCTTTTTTGTAAAAATGGCGCGACGATTTCGAAAAATCAGCATCGTATTTGGTTTGATAGCCATTAAAGCCATAAAAATCCATCATTTGATCCGTAAGATAGGTCATGTCGATGGTGGTTCGAACTTTCGGTATTAAATATTCCGAGTCGTACATCATACGATTGATACCTGTACCTTTCGAAAACTTTGAATACTCGAGATACAAAGAATGATTGTATTTCGGAAAATTTTCGCCATTGCCATAGTGGTACAAATTTACTACTGCTCCGTACTGAAACCCGAGATCCGAATCGAATGACACAGCGGGAATGGCACCAAAGCCAAAGCCTTTTTTTTTGTTTCTTTTCGGCTGCATTTGTTGTAACGATACAAATGCTCATCAAAATTGTAAGTAATATTGTAGGTTTTTGCATAAATAATAATTGTTGTTTGATTGCGTAAAGTAACATTTCATAAGCTTTTTGTCGTTATTTGCAAATAAAACTATACTTTAGGGGTCAAAGATAAAAAAAATATAACAAAAAAAAGCATTCTCGTAAAAAAGAATGCTTTTTTTAATTATAATAAAATATGTTTGATAATGAATATGTTAACTTTCAATACAAACATTACAAATTCCAGCGTATGATACTTCGACATTTTGGATAACAAATCCTGTGTTTTGGGGCTTTTCGAAAAGAGCAGGACTTAAATTAAATATATCGTGTACAGCACCACATTTTTTACATATAAAATGTGCATGTGCACTTGTATCCACGTCGTAACGTGCATTTTTTTCATCGATATTTAATACTTGCACAGCCCCTTTTTCGAGAAATAGGTTGAGGGTATTGTACACAGTAGTTTTCGACAACGTAGGCATATTCGGACTCAATTGCGAGTAAATATCGTCGATGGTTGGATGTATTCTGTTGTTCAATAAAAAGTCCATAACAGCTGTGCGCTGCATCGAAGGCTTTATTGAATAGCTCAACAGATAGCGATGTGTTTGCAAATGATTATTCATATAAAAATTCTATTACATTAATTATAACCTCGTTACAAAGATAAATAAAATTATTACAATTTTGTCATCTTGCCGAAATTTTAACACACTTGTTTCTATAATGGTGGTTTTAAAATAATATATCGAAAACGCCAATTGATTACTTTGTGTTTCAACTATTGCACAAACTATTGTAAAAAGTTGAAAAATATGAGTTATAAAACATTGAAATAGTGAAAGTAAACCAAACAAAGATTTATTTTGTAATACCGATTGTACAAACAATTTAGTCCAATTTCGACCCTGCCTGCGGCAGGCAGGTATGTCTCATTGTCCAATTTGTTTGTAGGCATCGGCATTATACCAAAGTTGACTTTGGGTTTAAAAATATATTTATTTGGTATAACTAGATTGTTATGAGGTGTTTATGTTGTATTTTTGCTTTTCTGTGACTTTGTGTTTAGAACATTATACAAGCATTTTTAATTGACAGCTCATAAAAAAAAATGAGCACATTATTATAAACAATGTACTCATTTTTAAAAAATTTTGTAATACGCAATTAATGTCCCCCTTTAGGTACCGCGCTAGTGTTACTTGTTGATTCGGGCTCACGCACAAAAATCCAAAATACTACTGAAACAGTTACAAACAATCCACATAATATATAGAGTAACTGATAATTTTCGGTTTGCTTAATAACATTGGCAACACCATTACTCATCATTTGCGGCAATACTACAGCAAGGTTGAATACGCCCATGTAAAGGCCCATTTTGGCACTGTTTACACGTTCGCTCATAATGGCAAAAACGATTGATATTACTGCCGACCAACCAATACCTGCAAGGAACATTCCTAAGTAAAAATCGTACTCAACATGTCCTAAAAATGCTATGTAAAAATAGCCAATTGCCGCAAACGAAAGTGCTGCAACATAAGTTTTTACACGCCCAATGTGTTTAGCTACTGCCTGAAGCACCAATGGGAATATTGCACCCACAAAATTTAATATCAAAAAGCCTAACGACACAATATTACCTACCGATGCATCGGCTGTTTGTGCTACTCCAGTAAGCGATTGTGCAAACCAGTTGGCCGAAATAGCTGTAATATCCATATTGGGCAAAATGCGATTTTCGATAAAAAAGCCCGACATGATAAACATGCTTTGAAATGCTACCCAAGTAAACGAGTGTGCCAACATAATTTTATGAAATTCGTTGCGATTGGTTTTGTGTTTAAAACCCTTAGCAATACTCACGGCACCAATGATGACCGAATATAGCAATGCTGCTATTAAAACATAATTATGTAAAGGCGTTAAAGCATCCACAAAATGATTGAATACACTGAAAATACCAAAAACCAAGAAACCATACAGTGGGAATATTTCTTTAAATATTTGAAAAATGCCAAATTTCTCTTCCGTTTTTGTTGTTGCCTCTGCGTTTAAATCTTTCTTTTCTTCGATGAATAAAATTGGAATTACAGCTGTTACAAGCACCAATACTGCTGCAATGTATAGCAATGTTTCGTTTCCAAAAACCATCGAAAGAAAATATGCAAATACACCAAAAAAGCCCGATACAATTTGCATCCACACAAAACCTGCCGTGCGTACTTTACCTTCGGGAGTGAGGTCGGCAATAATGGAACGTGCTGGGTTGAAAGTGACATTTACGGCCAAATCGAGAAAAAGAGCAATGAGCGATGCAATGATAATAATATCGCCAATGCCTGTGATATTCGAAATTTCTTGTATGTAAGGCAGCATAAGGAAAGCAATTGCACTAACCAAACCACCCACAAGAATGAACGGACGCCGACGGCCACCCAAAAACCATACATTATCACTAATCATACCCACAATTACTTGTCCGAAAATGCCAGCCAATGGGCCAGCAAGCCACACAAATGCAACTTCGTGAATGTCGAGACCATATTTTTTCGACAATATCCAGCTTAAAGCCGCAATTTGTGTTGACAATGCAAAGCCAACAGCCGTTGCAGGCAATGCTAACAGTGCCAAAAATGGATTACTTAGTTTCTTTTGAATGTTAAGCATAATATCAAATTTATATTTTATTGTTGATTAATAATTCTTTGTTTATTTCAATATTGCTATTTAATGTTCTGAGCGTTAAATGAGAAGTATTTGACAATCTTCAAATCCTTCAAATCTTCAAATTGAATTTTTCTCACTGCAATTTTACGAAAATAATTATTGATTTATTGAATTTTAATTCATGCTAAAGAAATTATTCAGCGCAAACGTTTGCAACTATACTTTGTGTTTTTATTTTATAAATTGATTTATGTGTTCGAATTGTTGCGATTGTTGAACTTGCTCATCACATTTTGAAAAAACTTTTTATTCATTTGTCAATTAGTTACAGCTTTGTTTTATATTATTCGCAGGCATATTCTACCATAAGTTAGGTATGTGCCTACCATCAATTTTTAGCAATAATGACTAACATGTTTTTAATCCTACCTTGCAAAGGGTATAAGTTTACCCCGCTTTGGGTATTGATAGGCTTTGTATTTTGGGCGAATTTTGCATAATAAAAATTCTAAAAAAATAAAACGAAATACAAAACGAAATTATATGGCACAAAACAAACTTACTCACTTAAAAGAATTGGAGTCGGAATCGATTTACATTCTGCGCGAAGTGGCGGCGCAATTCGAAAAGCCTGCATTGCTGTTTTCGGGCGGTAAGGACTCGATAGTGATGGCTTACTTGGCTTACAAAGCTTTTTATCCGGCAGCAATTCCGTTTCCATTTGTACATATCGACACTGGGCACAATTTTGAGGAAACAATTACTTATCGCGACGAATTGGTAAAACTTTTGGGTGCGCAACTGATTGTTGGCTCGGTAGAGGAGTCGATAGCACAAGGACGTGTAGTAGAAGAAAAAGGCTTTAATGCAAGCCGCAACAAATTGCAAACGGTGACTTTGCTCGACACGCTCGAAAAACATAAGTTTGATGCTGCCTTGGGTGGTGCACGCCGCGACGAGGAAAAAGCCCGCGCTAAGGAACGCTTTTTTTCGCACCGCGACGAGTTTGGACAATGGGATCCAAAAAATCAGCGCCCCGAATTGTGGAACATTTTTAATGGAAAAAAACAACTGGGCGAGCATTTTAGGGTTTTCCCAATAAGCAACTGGACCGAAATGGACGTTTGGCAATACATTTTGCAAGAAAACATCCCGCTACCTTCGCTTTATTACACACACGAACGCGAAGTGTTTAAACGCGATGGCATTATTTACGCTGCTTTGCCCGAAATGCCGCGTCGCGAAACCGAAAAAATTGAAATCCGCCGTGTGCGCTGTCGTACTATTGGCGATATTACTTGTACGGGCCTCACGCTTTCGACAGCCAATTCGCTAGGCGAAATAATCGACGAAATTGCTAGTTCGCGCATTACCGAACGTGGTGGACGTGCCGACGATAAACGTTCGGAAGCGGCCATGGAGGATAGGAAGAAGGAAGGATATTTTTAATGCAGCCCCCTAAATCCCCCTAAGGGGACTTAAATTACCAATGTATAATAAAATTAAAAAAAACGGAATATGTCAGAACTTAATAAAGATACAAAAATCAGTGCTAACCAAACTCCCCCTCTATCGGAGGGGGCTGGGGGAAGGCTTTCAGGTTATTTAGATATGGAGCTGCTAAGGTTTAGTACTGCCGGCAGCGTCGACGACGGAAAAAGTACACTCATAGGTCGATTGTTGTATGATAGCAAATCGATTTTCGAGGACCAATTGCAGGCGGTGAAGGATGCAAGCAAAAGAATTTCGGGCACCGAAGAGGTGAATCTGGCTTTGCTTACCGATGGTTTGCGTGCCGAACGCGAACAGGGCATTACCATTGATGTGGCGTACAGATATTTTGCCACGCCAAAACGAAAATTCATTATTGCCGACACGCCGGGGCATATAGAGTACACGCGAAACATGGTAACTGGAGCTTCGACTGCCGATGTAGCCATTATCTTGATTGATGCACGCAACGGAATTATTGAACAAAGCAAACGACACTCATACATAGCTTCGTTGCTGCAAATACCCAATGTTGTGGTGGCAGTGAATAAAATGGACTTGGTGGATTTTTCGGAAGAGGTTTTCAATAATATTAAGGCCGAATACAACGAGATTTCCAAAGTTTTGAAACTTAGGAATGTGATTTTTATTCCAATTTCGGCACTTAATGGCGATAATGTGGTAGATGCATCGACACATACGCCTTGGTACACAGGTGCTACATTGCTGCAATTGCTCGAAACTTTGCCTGTGCGCAAGGACGAAAATGCGCTGCCTGCTCGATTGCCCGTACAGTTTGTGGTGCGACCTTATAGCGACGATTTTCACGATTACCGCGGATATGCTGGACGCGTATCGGGCGGTACATTTAGGGTGGGCGACGAAATTACGGTTTTGCCCTCGAAAACACAATCGCGCATTGTGGCCATCGACGAAGGCATAAAATCGCTCACCGAAGCTTACACGCCACAATCGGTAACCATTCGTTTGGCCGACAATGTTGATGTGAGCAGGGGCGATTTATTGGTTAAAACCAACGAACCGCAACCCACAGTGAGCGCCAATGTATCGTTGTTGTTGTGCTGGCTCAATCATAGGCCACTCAACGAAGGAGGCAAATACATAGTGCGCCATGGCACCGACGAAACAAAAGCCATTATCAAAAATGTGCATTACAAAGTAAATATCAATACTTTGGAAAATATCATCGACGATAAAACAGTAAAAATGAATGACATTGCACATGTATCGATAAAGACCCTCAAACCATTGAAATACGACTCGTACAGTCAGAACCGCGTTTTGGGTAGTTTGGTACTTATCGACGAAGCTACTTACGAAACAGTAGGCGCGGGAATGATAGTGCATGACTTGGAGGATGAGGCGTTTTCGATATAGAAGCTCAGCCCCCTAGCCCCCTCA
>CAZEVV010000002.1:49593-54604 GCA_964515675.1 uncultured Paludibacter sp.
AAGATATTATTTAAATGAAAAATATAAACAACAACGATAATAGCTCTGAACTCTCCTTTGAGGGGGTTGGGGGGCTTAATGCTCGTTTCGTCGACAAAACCCCCGAAGAAGTACTTTCGTTTTTTCTGAACGAATACAAAGGGCGCATAGCATTGGCTTCGAGTTTAAGCATTGAGGACCAAGTGCTCACCGACATGATTGTGAAAATAGACAAATCGGCACGCATTTTCACTCTCGATACAGGCCGACTTTTTCCCGAGACATATAGTTTGATAGAGAAAACAAACATGCGCTACGGCATACAGCTCGAAGTGAAATTCCCCGATTATCGTGAAGTGGAAAATATGGTGCAAGCCGAAGGGGTGAATCTTTTCTACAATGGCATTGAGCAACGCAAAAAGTGCTGCTATGTGCGCAAAATTGAACCGCTGAAACGTGCATTTGCCGGACTCGAAGTTTGGATTTGTGGTTTACGACGCGAGCAATCGGTTACACGCCACGACATGCAAATTGTGGAATGGGACGAGGGCAATGGTTTGATAAAACTGAATCCACTCATCAATTTCAGCGAGGAGCAAACATGGGACTTTATAAAACAAAACAACGTGCCCTACAACAAATTGCACGAAAAAGGTTTTCCTAGCATTGGCTGTCAGCCTTGTACACGAGCCATAAAGCCAGGCGAAGATATTCGCGCCGGACGATGGTGGTGGGAAAACCCTGAGCATAAGGAGTGTGGGCTGCATAAGAGGTGAGTGAGTTGGGGGCAGAAAAATAGTAAATAATAAAGAATATAGTTTAAATGAAAGAAAAAAATTACAGAAGCTTCGTAAAATCGCTTTCATACCGAGTTACTGGTACGATTGCAACATTTATCATATCGTTTTTGGTGACAGGAGAAGTGAAATTTGCTTTGTCGATAATGAGCGTTGATTTCATATCGAAAATTGGTATTTTTTATTTGCACGAAAGGGTTTGGGACAAAATAAAATTCGGTCGCATTAAAGAGAGTCCAAACGATTATCAAATATAAATATGTACTATTTTACTATTTACAATTTACAATTTACAATTTACAATTTAGTGCACAACTTGCCCTAACAGTTATTTGATATCATAAATGCTTAATAGTTAATTTAATAAATCAAATGCAAACAGATATTCAATAGGGGCAAAACATAATTAAACAATCAGTATATAAAACTTATGTTACAAGAACTTTTCACACAAGAACAAAAAGCATTACTTCTGCAATTTTCGCAAACGCTCAACGAACAACAAAAACTTTGGTTGGCGGGCTATTTCGCTGGTTTAAGTGCCAATGCTAGCGCCAATGCTAGCGCCGCAACGCCAGAAATTGAAACTGTTAAGGCTGAAACTACAAAAGATGAAACTACAAAAACGCTTTCACCCGAAGTTGAACCTGCAAGCGCAAGCAAAGCACTCACCATACTTTATGGTTCGCGCACGGGCAATGGCGAGAATTTAGCCAAAAAAGCCGCTACAATAGGTCGAAGCAATGGTTTTGAGGTGACGTTAAAAAGCATGGATGGCTACAAAACACGCGATTTGGCCAACGAGAAAAACCTCTTGATTATTGTATCGACCCACGGCGAGGGCGAACCGCCTTTTGCAGCGCAGGAATTGTACGATTACATTCACTCGAAACGCGCGCCCAAACTCAACGATACTCGTTATGCTGTGCTTGCATTGGGCGATTCGTCGTACTTTCATTTTTGCAAGGCGGGCATCGATTTCGACAATCAGTTGGAAAAACTGGGCGCACAACGCATTTTGCAACGTGCCACATTGGATGTTGATTTTGCTGCTGCTGCCGAAACTTTTATCAACGAGGCTTTCGATAAATTTTGGGGTGCTTCAACAGCAAAAGTCGAACAACCCAAATTCACTTTCTTGGCCGACAAAGCCAACAAGGTGCAAAAAATTGGCAAAGCAAATCCTTTCAACGCACCTGTTTTGGCAAAAGTGGGCTTGCATGGCCGGGGTTCCGACCGCCAAACCATACACATTGAACTTAGCACCGAGGACAAAGCCGAACTGCAATATTTGCCTGGCGACTCGGCGGGTATCATGCCTGTGAATTCGGTTGAATTAATCGACGATGTGCTCGCAGCCACAGGCTTGGATGCTGGCGAAATTGTAGTTGTAAAAGACAAAGAGAAAAAACTCGAAGAGGCTTTGTACAAAGATTTTGAGCTGTCGCGCATAACGGTGGATGTGTTGAAACGTTTTGCCGAAAAATTCCCCGAAACCGAGGCAGCTAAATTGCTGGCCGATGCCGAAAAACTCAAAAACTACATCGATGGGCGCGATATTGTGGATTTATTCAGAGACTATCCAGTGGAAATATCGGCCGAGGAACTTATCGCTTTGCTTCGTCCTTTGCAACCGCGTTATTACTCTATCTCGTCGAGCCCCAACGCCAATCCGGGCGAAATTCACCTTACCGTGGGCGTTGTGCAATACACGCATGCGGGCCGCGACAAAAAAGGCACTTGCTCCAACTATCTTTCCGAAGTAATTATCGACGACGAAACAGTGCCCTTATTCATCGAATCGAACCCCAACTTCCGATTGCCCGAAAATGCTGAAACTCCTATTATAATGGTGGGTGCAGGCACAGGCATTGCGCCGTACAGGGCTTTTGTGCAAGAGCGCGAGTTGAACGATAATAGCGGCAAAAGTTGGTTGTTTTTTGGCAACAGAAATTTCGAAACCGAATTTTTGTACCAAACCGAATGGCAACAGTTTCTGAAATCGGGCGCACTTACACGCATGGACGTGGCTTTTTCGCGCGATGGCGACAAAAAAGTTTATGTGCAAGATAGAATTAAAGAAAATGGCGCCGAAATTTTTAAATGGTTAGAAGAGGGTGCACATATTTATATTTGTGGCGACATGAAAAACATGGCACGTGCGGTGCAGGATGCGCTGCTCGAAATTGTTGAAAAACATGCTGCCCTTAGCAACGAAGAGGCACGTACTTTTATTCATAATTTGGAGAAAAGTAGAAGGTTGCAGTTGGATGTGTATTAAGAGACCTCTCCCTAGCCCTCTCCCAAGGAGAGGGAACGAGCTTCGAATTGAGTTTTTTAAAATTGGGGAGGTTTTTTTAAGAGCATGTAAACATAAGTATGATACGAACACGAACCAACGGTCAGCGACCAAAGGGGGAGATAAACACGAAACACGAAACACGAAACACGAAATAAAATAAGAATATGAGCGATAAAAACTATAAATCATTGGCTGGCGAGGGCGAAGGGCCATTAAGCAGTTTCGAAACACTAAAAGCCAATAGTAACGGATTACGAGGAACATTAACTGAGAGTTTGAACGACCCTATCACTGGTTCGTTGGTGGCCGACGACCAATTGTTGATAAAGTTTCATGGTACTTACCAACAGCAGGACAGGGATTTGGACGACGAGCGCAAAAAGCAAAAGTTAGAGCCGCTGTATAGTTATCTCATCAGGGTGCGTGTGCCCGGAGGTATTGCCACGCCGCAACAATGGTTGGCGTTGGACGGTTTGGCCGATACCTATGGCGACAAAACATTGAAACTAACTACCCGTCAGGCTTTTCAGCTACACGGTGTTTTGAAACGCAACCTCAAAACAACCATGCAGGACATAAACAAAACCCTGCTCGATACCATTGCCGCATGTGGCGACGTAAACCGCAACGTTATGAGCTCGGCCAATCCGTTCGAATCGCCTGTGCATGCCGAAGTGGCTGCGGATGCCAAGCGCATGTCCGATTATTTTTTGCCCAAAACACGCGCCTATCACGAAATATGGCTCGATGGCGAACTCGTAGCGGGTGGCGAACAAGAAGAGGAAACAATTTATGGCAAAACCTATTTGCCACGCAAATTTAAAACAGCCTTTGCCATACCACCGCGCAACGATACGGATGTTTTATCCAACGATTTGGGCTTTATTGCCATTGTCGAAAACGGACAGTTGCAAGGCTACAACCTCAGCATTGGTGGCGGCATGGCTTACACCTTTGGCAACAAAGCCACTTATCCGCGCGTGGCCGATGTGGTGGGTTATTTCCCCAAAGAGCAATTGTTGGACGTGAGCGAGGCGGTTATCGTGTTTCAGCGCGACCATGGCAATCGCTCGGAGCGTAAAAATGCAAGGTTGAAATATACGGTGGACCGCTTGGGATTGGATTTCTTTCATGCCGAAATTTTGCGCACCAAAAATGTAAAACTCGAAACAGCACGCCCTTACAAATTCGAAACTTTGGGCGATAAATAAGGCTGGTTACAGTCCGAAGATGGTTTGTGGCACTATGGCGTATTTGTGGAGGGTGGCAAATTGGGCGACCGCAGCGGTTACAATGCCAAAACAGCCTTGCGCGAAATAGCCAAAATACACACAGGCACTTTCATACTCACAGGCAATCAAAACCTTGTGATTGCACAAGTTAGCGAAGCCTTAAAACCTCAAATCGAGGCCATATTGCAAGCACACGAGGTGTTGAACACCGAAAACTTGTCGGCCCTGCGCCAAAATGCCATTGCCTGTGCCGCTTTGCCCTATTGCGCATTGTCGTTTGCCGAAGCCGAGCGTTACTTGCCAGTTTTCAACGACAAAGTGGATGCTATTCTCAAAGAAAACGGACTTTTCGATACGCCCATAACCATTCGCATGACGGGTTGCCCTAACGGTTGCGGTCGTCCGTTTTTGGCCGAAATAGCCATGGTAGGTCGAGCACCAGGTCGTTACAATTTGTATTTAGGCGCAAGTTTCACTGGCGATCGCCTCAATAAGTTGTACAAAGAAATGCTCAACGAAGAAGAAATTCTCAACGAATTGCGCCCGCTCTTGGCCGATTACGCCAAAACACGTGAGCCAGGTGAGCGATTTGGCGATTTTGTTATTCGCAAAGGCTACATAAAAGCCACCACGCATGGCACTAATTTTCACGCATAATATATATAAGCACAATATATATAAAGTCCTTTAAAAGCAAACAC
>CAZEVV010000003.1:0-6815 GCA_964515675.1 uncultured Paludibacter sp.
TATTAATTTCGTTACGTATGGCCATAAATATTTTTTTTGCAAAGATAATAAGAAAAGATGAGATGGGTGCATGCACGAGCAACTATTGCTACGCTTTGGCAAAGTTAATTGAGCAGTTTTAACATTTCAACTAAATATCTACAAATTAGCCATTGATATGAATTTTGATTGATTTTTTTCACTACATTTGCGTTTCGATAATTAAAAAGCAAAATCGTAAGCTAAAGGTATGCAAAAAATTCATTTTATTGGCATATGCAACGAAGCCATGCAACATTTGGCTATAGCAGTGAGCAAAAAAAACAACATTGTTGTTACAGGCTCCGATGCTTACATCGACGAGCCTTACTATAGCAGGCTCAAGGCAAACGGAATTTTACCCAACAAAACAGGCTGGTTTCCCGATAAAATACAGCGTGGCATCACAGCCATCGTAGTAGGTCCGCATATTAGTGCTGACAATCCCGAACTAAAAATTGCCAAAGAATTGGGATTAAAAATTTATTCGTATCCCGAATTTATTTATCAGCAAACACGAAGCAAAACACGCATTGTAATTGCTGGCAGTCAAGGGAAAAGCACCATTGCCAATATGATCATTTATGTGCTTAAAAAGCTCAAAATTGATGTTGATTACTTCACTTGCGGTCAAAAAGCATGCGAATATCAAGCAAAATTATCGTACGAAGCACGCATTGCTGTAATTGAGGGACACGACTTTGCCATTACCAAGTCGGAAATAATGCCTGAATTTATATCGTACAAACCGCATATTGCTATTATCACAGGCATACATCACAACGATAGTGTGCACTATGCAAGCGCCAAAGAATATGTGCAGGCTTATGCCAATTTTATCGACAGCATGGAAGTGCAAGGACGTTTGATATACACAAGTGGCGACGAAAATTTGAACGAGATACTAAAAAAATTGCGACGCGACATTGTTGCATTTCATTATAACACACCCAAATACGAAGAGCGCGATGGCATATGTTATGTAAAAGTACGCAATGCCGATGTGCCACTTACTTTTTTTGGCGAACATCAATTGCGCAATTTGGCAGCAGCACAACTCGCATGCAAACAAATTGGCGTTTACGACCAACAATTTTTTGAAGCATTTGCTGGCTATCAGTTGCCTCCAAAACGCATGGAAAAGCTGAGCGACCTGCCCTATATTGGCTTTGTAGATATGGCCAATTCGCCAACAAAAATTAAAGCATGTTTAAAAGCTTTGCGCAAGCAATATCCGCAAAAAAAAATACTGGCATGCTACACTTTAGGCAATGAGCTTTTTACTGACGATGCATTGCCAAAATATGCCGACACAATGAATGCTAGCGACTTAGCATTTATTTATATTGATAGTAAAAATGCGATTGAAAACGAATCAAATTTGAACACAACAATTGATATAAAAAAAGCGTTTCACAAAGATGTATTTGTTTTTGAAGATAAAGAATTATTAAAATTGGAAATAAACAAATATATTACGGAAGATAGCGTTGTAATATACATGCCAGAAATGGTTGAAGATTGAAGATTTAAAAATGAAAAATGAAAAATGAAAAATGTCCCGATAGCTATTGGGGTTAAATGAAAAATGAAAAATGAAAAATGAAAGAATGGAAGAAAAAATAATACAACTCGACAAAAGATATATGCGCATGGCGCGCATTTGGGCCGAAAACTCATATTGCGAACGCCGTAAGGTTGGGGCATTGTTGGTAAAAGACAAAATGATTATATCGGATGGTTATAATGGTACCCCCTCGGGCTTCGAAAACAAATGTGAGGACGAAAATAACGTATCGAAACCCTATGTGCTACATGCCGAAGCAAATGCAATAAGCAAAGTAGCACGATCGAGCAATAGCAGCGATGGTGCAACGCTTTATGTAACTGCATCGCCATGCATCGAATGTTCGAAACTGATAATTCAGGCAGGCATTACAAGGGTTGTGTATGGCGAAAAATATCGCATTATGGATGGTGTTGAGCTTTTGCAACGTGCTGGTGTAGAGGTAATATTTTTAGAAGATGTACAAGAATAGTGGCAACAATCAAGCAAAAAAATTGATTGCAAACATTTTTGAAATAATATAAAAGAACATTTTGATAATAAAATTTATATGACAAACAGAAAAACAAACCTGGTTTTAATTGTACTTTTATCCATTGTGAGTGGATTGCTTTTGGGAAATATACTTGCGCGCAGGTCGATGCAACGTAACACGCCTTCGATACTCGAGAGTTTATTCAAAAGCACACAATACAATAAAAATAAGCTTTCGGAAGTGCTTTCGTTAATTGATGGCAGCTATGTTGACAGTGTAAATATTAACGATATGACCGAAGAAGTAATTATCGACTTGATTGCTAAACTCGACCCACACTCGTCGTACATTCCGGCCGCCGACCTTGAATTGGTAAACAACGAGTTAGAAGGCAGTTTTAGTGGTATAGGCGTACAATTTAATATACAAAACGATACAGTAACCATTGTTTCGGTCATCAACGGAGGCCCATCGGAAAAAGTAGGTGTTTTGGCTGGCGATAGAATTGTGCAAGTTGACGACTCGGCATTTGTAGGAAAAAACATTAGCAACGAGCGTGTAATGAAACAGCTCAGAGGCAAAGAAGGCACAAAAGTAAAGCTAGGCATTTCGCGACATGGTGCAAAGGACATGTTGAAATACGAAATTACACGCGGACAAATTCCAGTAAAATCGGTGGATGTAGCCTACATGGTATCGCCTGGAGTAGGGTTTATAAAAATAAGCAAATTTGCTGCTACCACTTACAGCGAATTTCTTACAGCTTTGGCTTCGTTGCGTGCTTTAGGTGCTCAAAAATACATTATCGACCTTCGCGAAAATAGTGGCGGTTATATGGACCAAGCCATAAATATGATTAACGAATTTTTGCCTGCACAACAAATGATTGTGTATAGCGAAGGAAAGGCCTATCCGCGTTTCGAAGCAAAATCGAACGGCAAGGGAAGTGTACAAAACAATCCTATTGTTGTTTTGATAGATGAATTTTCGGCTTCGGCAAGCGAAATTTTTGCAGGCGCTATTCAGGACAACGACCGCGGAACTATCATAGGACGACGCTCGTTTGGCAAAGGCCTAGTACAACAACAAGTCGACTTGTCAGATGGATCGGCATTGCGCTTAACAGTAGCGCGATACTATACACCATCGGGACGAAGCATACAAAAGCCATACGAAAAAGGCAAAGGTGAAGAGTACGAAAAAGACTTAATAAACAGATTTTTGCATGGCGAATTCGACAACAAAGACAGCATACAAGTGAAAGACAGCGTACAGTACAAAACACGCAAAGGTCGCACAGTGTATGGTGGTGGTGGCATTATGCCCGACATATTTATTGCACGCGACACCACCGAATATTCGAATTATTTAAATTCGGTTATCAACTACGGATATTTATATCAATTTGCATTTAAATACACCGACCAGCATCGCGACAAGCTTAACACCATAAAAACATGGCAAGATATGGAAAAACACCTTGAGGCACAAAACATTGTACAACAATTTATAAGTTTTGCTCAAACCAAAGGCGTTCAGCCCAATGCCCGCGAAATAGCAAAGTCGCGTCGTATACTCGACACACAGCTAAAAGCTTATATAATACGCAATATTTTAAATGACGAAGGGTTTTTCCCGATGTTTTACAAAAACGACAAAACAGTGCTAAAAGCCATCGAAGTTTTGAACAAACAAAAAAGCTAAGGCACAAAAATCAATTGATTTAATAATGAGTTCTGAGTGAGACATTTACTCAGAACTCTTTTTTATTGAACAGTTTACTAAAAAATGATGCTCGAGGATAGGTATTTGGAAGAGAGAAAACCAAATAAAATAACTATTTTTGCATGCAATTAAAAAAACAGGAAAATAGAAACATGAATTTTCAAACATATACGCTTGGCAACGGCTTACAAATTATTCACAAGCCCGACAATAGCGCTGCAAGTTACTGCGGATTGGTAATAAACACAGGCTCGCGCGACGAAATGGAACACGAACAAGGCATGGCTCACTTTGTGGAACATATGCTATTTAAAGGCACAAGCAAACGCCGTTCGTCGCACATTATCAACCGACTCGAAAATGTAGGTGGCGAACTTAATGCATATACTTCGAAAGAAGAAACTGTGGTGTATGCCGCTGTACTTACCGAACATACCGAGCGCGCCATGGAGTTGATAGGCGACATGGTTTTTAACTCAATTTTTCCGCAAAAAGAAATTGAAAAAGAAATTGAAGTGGTGGTTGATGAAATATTGTCGTACAACGACAGCCCATCGGAATTGATTTACGACGATTTTGAAGAATTACTTTTTGCCGGACACGCCATTGGCAAACACATTTTGGGTAAGCCCGAAATTCTCGAAAAGTTCGACTCGAAAGCTACGCTCAACTTTGTGTCACGCAATTATCACCCATCATCGATGGTGTTTTTTATTTTGGGTAATGTTGATATAAAAAAAATAATACGCTGGGCCGAAAAGTATTTTGTGCAAAACTACTTGCCCCAACAACGTATCGAACGTGTTGCGCCACAATTACACACGGTGCAAAAAAGCATAATTAAAAAAAACACCCATCAAACACATTATATTATTGGCAACAGAGCCTACAACATGCACCACAGCAATCGCTTAGGCATGTATTTGCTCAATAATATTTTGGGCGGTCCGGGTATGAATAGTTTGCTCAATCTTTCGTTGCGCGAAAAACATGGATTGGTGTACAATGTAGAGTCGACCTATCAGCCAATGACTGACACAGGCATGTGGACAGTGTATTTTGGCTCGGAAACAAGCAATGCCAACAAATGCGAACAACTCATACAACAGGAATTACACAAATTGCGCAACACAAAACTGAAAGATAATGTGCTCGAGAAGTATAAAATTCAGCTACTTGGACAAATGGTAATAGCATCCGAAAACAAAGAGCATCACGCACTTTCGCTGGGCAAAAGCTTCTTGCGCTACGGCAAAATCGACAATTTCAAAACTATTCGTGAGCGTATCGAGGCAATAAACGCCAACCAGCTTATCGAAATAGCAAACGAAATATTCGATCCGCAACAACTTGTTTCATTGAAATACGAATAAAAAAATGACTACCGACGAATACATTGAGCAACATAGCGATGCCGAGCCCGAAGTATTGGCAAGTATCAACCGCCGTACGCATTTGCAACTCATAAACCCGCGCATGCTTTCGGGGCATTTGCAAGGGCGTGTATTAAGCATGTTGTGCCAAATGATGAAGCCCAAACGCATACTCGAATTAGGCACTTTTGCAGGCTATTCGGCTATATGCATGGCCGAAGCACTCGACAATGACGGGCTGCTACACACAATAGAATACGACGATGAATTAGAAGATTTTATTCAGCAAAACATTGCTTTGGCAGGTATGAAAGAAAAAATTGTGCTTCACATTGGCGAAGCATTAAAAATAATTCCAACCATCGACGAAACATTCGACCTCGTATTTATTGATGCCGACAAACGCGAGTATTCTGACTATTTCGATGCTGTTTTCCCAAAACTCCGACAAGGAGGTTTTATATTGGCCGACAACACTTTGTGGGACGGAAAAGTACTAAAAAACATTGAAGCAAACGATGCACAAACAATAGAAATTGACAAATTCAACAAAAAAATTGCGGCTGATAGTAGGGTTGAAAAAGTAATTTTAGCGCTAAGAGACGGCATTACTATTATTAGAAAAAAATAAACAAAATCGAAATATGTTTACATACGAACTCGAGATGAAAGTGCGCGACTACGAATGCGACTTACAAGGAATAGTTAATAATTCGGTGTATCAGAATTATTTAGAACACACCCGACACGAATTTTTGTTGCACAACAACATTAGTTTTGCTGCCCTGCACCAACGTGGCATCGATGCCGTTGTGGCACGCATCGAAATTTCGTACAAAACACCACTTATGCCAGGCGACGAATTTGTTTCGAAGCTCTATTGCAAAAAAGAAGGTGTGAAATATGTTTTTTATCAACAAATACATCGAAAAACCGACAACAAACTCTGCATTAAAGCAAAAGTAGATACAGTGGTGGTTGATAAAGGTAAATTGGTTGCCGGAATACCCGAATTCGATGCCATAATATAAAAGGATTTGAATGAAACAACGAACCTTTTTGGTATGCATTTGTTAAATAATGAAGCCCCCCAGCCCCTGCCTATCCCGTTACCTAACAGGAGCAAAGCTGGAGTGCTTAATGTAAGTTTTTCGAATCAGAGAAAAACGCTCATTAAATAAAAAAATATTAGCGATTTTTGAATCGTTTCGAATGCAATACACAACAATATATCTGAATAAAAATTGGATAGATAAAGTTAAGTTGCTGTGACACAGATTTTCTTTCGGCAATAAGTAAACAAAAAAACAAAACAAAAAATATGAACGAATTTTTAGAAATAGAAGAAAACATCGTGAAAATGATGCGCACTGTGTACGACCCCGAAATACCAGTGAATATATATGATTTGGGCTTAATATATAAAATTGATGTGCAAGAAAATGGGCATCTTGTGATTGAAATGACTTTGACCGCACCCAACTGTCCGGCGGTTGATTTTATTGTTGAGGATGTAAAAATGAAAGCCGAAAGCGTTACAGGCATCGAAACAGTTGATGTAAATATCGTTTTCGACCCACCTTGGGATAAATCGATGATGAGCGAAGAAGCACAACTTGAATTGGGTTTCTTGTAAAAAAAAATAAAGATTTGAAGA
>CAZEVV010000003.1:6915-51942 GCA_964515675.1 uncultured Paludibacter sp.
TTTGATAAATTTGAAGATTTGATAAATTTGAAGATTTGATAAATTTGAAGATTTGATAAATTTGAAGATTTGTCCTGATTGCTATCGGGTTTGAAGATTTGAAGATTTGAATAACAGCACATTAGCTACAGCAAATTAGTATTGATGGCTAAGAATATTATTATAAATAACAACATAGGCGAATGATTTATTTTGTATCAGATGCACATCTTGGCTCGTTGCTAATAAAAAACCCACGCGAACACGAAATGAAATTGGTGCGTTGGTTGGAAAGTGTACGCAACAATGCTGAAAAAATTTACCTTATGGGCGATATTTTCGACTTTTGGTTCGAATATAAAACCGTAGTACCCAAAGGTTTTGTGAGGTTGTTTGGCAAATTAGCCGAAATGACAGATGCTGGCATCGAAATACATTTTTTTATCGGCAATCACGATATTTGGACATTTGATTACCTGGAAAAAGAAATAGGACTTATTGTGCATCGGACGCACAAAATACACGAGCTACACGGCAAACGCTTTTTTCTGGCTCATGGCGATGGTTTGGAAACGCGCGACAATGGCTTCAAAATTTTACGTAAAATTTTTCATAGTCGCACGCTTCAAAAACTTTTCATGCTTGTGCCTCCACGCATTGGTCAAACTTTTGGGTATCGTTGGTCGAAAAGCAACAGGCTGAAAAACAGCCATTACGAAAACAAATTCCCAGGCGAAAAGGAAGAATCGCTTGTGGTTTTTGCAAAAGAAAATGGAGAGAAACTTGGGGTCGACTTTTTCGTTTTTGGACATCGACACTATGTGCTCGACTTGCAAATTCAAAACAAAAAGCGCGTCGTAATATTGGGCGACTTTGTTGATAACTTTAGTTTTGGATGCTTCGATGGCGAAAATTTTTATATGGATGAGTTTCAATAATTTGTGTGCACAACAATCGGGTTTGAAGATTGTGTGATTAATTTGGCTTAAAAAATTCGAAAATTTCAATTTTTCACTCGGCATTTCAACTGAAAACGCAAAACAAAGTTCTTTTCGAAATGCTGAACAACTACAATTTATGAGCTTTTGACCTACAAAAAAGCATCTTATCCCCCAAAAAAACATAACACAAGCATACGATTTCGAACCACACGTGGGTTTAGCATCTGCTAAAAAATTGTATCTTTGCACTCAATCAAAAAAAATTAATGACCAAAGTTGTATGCTTGCTGTACTGGACAATTACCATTTGTATTTAAAACTAGAGAAATCGCTCTCTATCAATACGGTATTGGCTTATGAGCGCGACTTACAAAAGCTGCGGTCGTACCTTGACGATGCACATATTGAATTGGAAAAAGCACAAACCGAACATTTGCGCGATTTTATAATCGAAATTGCAAGTGCGGGCATACATGCGCGTTCGCAAGCACGAATTTTATCGAGCATTAAGTCGTTCTACCATTTTCTTATTTACAAAGACTTACGCACCGACGACCCAACCGAATTGCTCGAAACGCCAAAAATTGGCCTCAAATTGCCCGAAGTATTGTCGATAAACGAAATTGACAACATGATTGCATGCATCGACCTCTCGAAATGGGAAGGGCATCGCAACAAAGCCATTATTGAAACACTTTATGGGTCGGGGCTGCGCGTATCGGAACTTATATCGCTCACAATAAGCAACATATACACAAACGAGGGCTATATGCTCGTTGAAGGGAAAGGTAGTAAACAAAGACTTGTGCCACTTTCGAGCACGTCGGTGGCACAAATAAAACAATGGCTCGTGTATCGTAATGCTATGGAAATAAAAAAAGGAAACGAAAATTTTTTATTTCTCAATCGTAGGGGTAGCAAACTTACGCGGGCAATGATTTTTCATATCGTCAAAGAATTAGCGGCAGTGGCTGGCATTCGAAAAAATGTGAGTCCACATACATTTAGACACTCCTTTGCAACGCACTTGCTCGAAAACGGCGCCAATCTGCGCGCCATACAACAATTGCTGGGGCACGAATCGATTGCTACAACCGAAATTTATACGCATATCGACGTAAATTATTTGCGCGATACAATTCTAAATTTTCATCCATTGAACAACAAAAATGTTTAAACACTATATAATAATTGTAATGTTTTTGGGTACTGTACACACATTGTTGTCACAGCAAACTTTAATTGTAGGGCAAGTTTTCGATAATGCCGACCAAAGTCCAATAGCAAATGCAAGCATCTATTTTAAAAACACAAATATTGGTACAAGTACTGGCGAAGAGGGTTATTTTATGCTACGACACACGGGCAACGACAACATACTTGTTGTGTCGAGTGTGGGTTATAAAACCCGCGAAATACGCATAAAAGCAGGGCAAATGGCTGGCATGCAAATTGGACTTACGGAACAAAACCTACAATTACAAGAGGTGTTTATTGTTCCGGGTGCCAACCCTGCTTTGCCATTGCTCGACAAAGTACGTGCTGCTAAAACGCAATATTACAACAATATGCCGGGTGCGACATTCGACTCGGAAACCGAAAGTTTGGTTTTGCTCAACAAAATTAATCAACGCCAACTCAGTAAAAAAATTTACGAACAACTGGCCATTGGCAACCTCAATAGCACCGACAGCTTGCTCACCCTGCCACTGTATGCACTCACTGAAAAACACAGCTACAATGTACCTGAAAAACAGCGCACTTTACACCTGCCAAAAGGTGGCGCAACATTGCCCGAAGGTATTTTTAGCAGTTTAATGCATGATAGTGATGCCGATATAAATATTTACGACAATAGTTGGATAATTTTCAACAGGCCCTTTGTGAGTCCATTGGCGACAACAGCCAATAGTTTTTATCATTTTTTTTTGTCGGACAGCATTGCAAACGACAGCAGTAAATTGTACCGTATCAATTTCCGCCCCAAAAACCCAAAACACCTGTGTTTCAATGGCCATATGTGGATAAATGCGCATAATTACAACGTCCGAAACATAGTTGCCGACATGTCGATACAAGCCAATATTAACTTTGTGAGACGCTTGCAACTACAACAACAGTTTGGCACTAAAAATGCTTATAGCACACAAAACAAAAGCCTCACTGCCAACATGTATTTCGATGCTTTGGCCGACTCGAGCAACCGAAAGCCCGAAATCTTTGTGCATCGCAATATATTATTCAATTACAGCAATTGGCCAACACATGTGGCTAAAAATGCCAATTTTGCTGGCAGCCAATACAACACAGATAGTATTGACACACGCATAAGCAATATGGCACAAACACCGCTTTTGCGCACGGCCAATTATATTGCAAACGTACTAATAACAGGCTATATGCCCATTGGGGCCATCGACATTGGTAAAGTACAACACATAGCACGCACGAGTGAAACCGAAGGTTTAAGACTTACTTTGCCCTTTAGAACCAACGAAAAGTTGTTTCCCAATTTTAGCTTATTAGGCCACGCAGGTTATGGTTTTGTGAATAAAAAAATAAAGTTTGCAGCAGGCGCTCAGTACCGTTTGGCTTTCGAAAAACGCAGCATAGTTGGCATAAAATATACCGACGATTATCGTCGCATCGATTACGACTACAACGATATTGTATTGCGCGAAAGTCCGCTTTTGAGTGGCGACGAAGACATAGCCATCACCATTTTTGCACTACGCAAAGCCACACAGTTGCATCAACGCAAAGAGTTTGATTTTTGGCTAAAAAACAATTGGACACCCAATTTCGAAACAACCCTTTTGGCTTCACAACATACGCTTTTTGCTAACAATGCTTTTATGCCTTTAATTACAGCACAAGGCGAACAACACAATGCCTTCAGCTATCAATCGCTAACGCTCAATGCACGGTTATCAAAAAACGAAAATGTGATCGACGATTTTCTCGACCAAATATACTTATACAACACACAACCTGTGCTTTATACAACTGCCGAAATGGGCAGATTTGCCTATAATAACGCAAATAAAAATTTTGCACGCGTTAAACTTTCGCTCAAACAGCAATTGCGGTTCGACCATTTTCAGTGGAACTATCTGCTCGAAACAGGTGCAATATTAGGAACAGTGGCATATCCCTTACTCAAAACTCCTGCCGGAAGCGAAACATGGGGTTTCAAACGCTATCAGTTCAATTTAATGAACTATCGCGAATATGCTGCTGATAAATACGTTGCCATGCACAACGAAATTTCGCTCAACGGATTTATTATGAACGAAATACCACTTATCAAGCATCTCAATCTTCGCGAACTTTTCACTATGAAACTTTTTTATGGCGCCTTAAACAATAAGCATAACGAAATTTATACATTGCCAACAAACGCCATGCATGCAACACAAAAACCATATGTCGAAGTAGGTGCTGGCATTAGTAATTTCCTTGGAATTTTTACAGCACAATTTGTATGGCGCCTCACCGACCGTCATCGAAATGATGTTGAAAAATGGGGCATACGTACGGGTATCAAAGTAAGCTTCTGATGCTTTGCTGCGGGCTACATAAAATAAATTTTTGCCAAAACACTATTTGCTTTGTGCCTCATTTTTTCATATCTTTGTAGGCAACAGAAATTAAAACAGTATTAACATCAAAAAAAAATAAAACTATGCACATCGAATTTTTAGGTAATAGTATTTACAATTGGCTTATAGCACTCTCAATTATAGTTGGAGGAGCAATGTTTAATAAGGCTTTCGCCGTTTTCAACCGCAAAGTAATACAAAAAATAACATCGAAAACTAAAAATCGGCTCGACGATATTTTATTTAAAATGCTGCAAGCACCTGTTTTGCTAGGTGTAATGCTCCTATCAATTTGGATAGCGATAAATCAATTAATCGTGCCCAATGAATTGACTCAATTCGTAGCCAAATCCTATCGTTTTTTGGTAATGATAAATATCACATGGTTTTTGGTGCGCCTAAGCAATGCAATTATTATCGAATATCTAAAACCCATTGCCGACGATAAAGATTCATTTATGCAAATCGACAAAACTGTTTTTCCATTTGTTCGACGCACCATCCTCACCATCATTTGGCTTATAGGTATAGTGGTAGCACTTAGCAATATAGGGGTCGATGTAAAAGCACTAATGACAGGTTTGGGTATTGGAGGTTTGGCATTTGCATTGGCAGCGCAAGATACGCTCAAAAACTTACTGGGTGGCATCACCATATTCTTCGACCGCCCATTTCGTGTAGGCGACCGCATCATTCTCGATAAGTACGATGGATTTATCGAAGATATAGGCATACGAAGCACACGCATTCGCACCCTCGAACGTAAACTTGTTACAGTGCCCAACAATAAAATTGTCGACGCATTTATCGAAAACGTATCCGAAGAACCTATGCGACGCATACTTGTGAAAATTGGACTTACCTACGACACTTCGCCCGATAAAATGAAACTTGCAGTGGATTTGCTAAAAAATATGCCACAAAAAGTTGATAGCATCGACCCAAAAGATGTTTTCGTTTTTTTCTCCGACTTTGGCGATTTTTCGTTGGGCATAACATTTATTTATTTTATAAAAAAAGATGCTGACATACTCGATACAATATCGAAAGTAAATTTCGATATTCTTGAGTCGTACAATAACAACGGACTCAACTTTGCATTCCCAACGCAAACCATTCACGTGGCAAAGGGGGAATGAGTTTCGGGCTTTGAAGCCACCCAACCTCCTCAGGGGGAGTAAGAAGTTTGAAGTATGCCATATCATTCATTTGTGGTAAGTGTGCTTCTGAGGGATGTTTATCAAAAATGCACACACAAATGCCTTATCGTAAATCGTAATTAATTTGAGCTTATTATCATACAATTGTTACAACAATAATGATTTAAAATACAATTTCGAAGTGCTAAAAATTTTATCAAATTTCGCAAAAAAATATGCATCAAAACTGCATTTTTCTAAAGAAATAAAGCTAAATTTGTGCACTTAAAGAAATCACTAACATCATGACAAATAAATTCATAAATCGCCATATTGGCATATCAAAAAACGATCAGGACGAAATGCTCAAAACATTGGGCGTAACAAGCATCGACGAACTCATTAAGCAAACCGTGCCAGCCGATATTCTACTCGACAATAAACTCAAATTACCCAGAGCGCTCACCGAGTATCAATATGCTGCACATATTGCCGAAATTGCTGCCGATAACGAAATGTACAAAACTTACATCGGTCAAGGTTGGTACAATACCGTTTTGCCCGCTGTTATACAACGCAATATTTTCGAAAACCCATCGTGGTACACTTCCTATACTCCGTATCAGGCCGAAATATCGCAAGGTCGTCTCGAGGCTTTGCTCAATTTCCAAACTGCAATTTCCGACTTCACTGGCCTGCCATTGGCCAATGCATCGTTACTCGACGAGGCTACAGCCGCCGCCGAAGCTGCAACCATGATGTACAATTTGCGTACACGTGAGCAAGTAAAAGGCAATGCCAATATACTTTTTGTCGATCAATTTGTGTTTCCACAAACATTGGCCGTATTGCACACCCGTTGCAAAATGCAAAACATTAAAATTGTAGTGGGCGATTATGCTTTGTACAACTTCGATGCTCAATGTTTTGGTGCTATCGTACAATATCCCAATGCCAATGGAAGTATCGAAGATTATCGCGAGTTTGTTATCGCTGCCCATGCTGCTAATTGCAAAGTGGCTGTGGCTGCCGATATTTTGAGTTTGGCACTGCTCGAGTCGCCAGGCGCATGGGGTGCCGATGTGGTTTTTGGCTCAACACAACGTTGGGGAATACCTATGAATTTTGGTGGGCCAGCAGCAGCATATTTTGCAACACGCGAAGAATATAAGCGCGATATGCCTGGCCGAATAATTGGAGTGAGCAAAGATGCCAACGGTAAAAAAGCATTGCGCATGGCTTTGCAAACACGCGAGCAACACATAAAACGCGAAAAAGCAACATCAAATATATGTACAGCACAAGCCCTTTTGGCAACAATGGCGGGCATGTACACAGTGTACCACGGCGCCGAAGGCATATACAATATTGCCAAACGCATACATGGCATTGCGAGTTACATTAGCGAAATTCTACCCGTTTATGGCTACACGCAATTGAACGAAAACTTTTTCGACACACTAAAAATTCAACTCCCCGACGACACCGAATTATCTGAATTCCAAGAATTAACAGAACAATTCGAAATCAATTTTCATTATTTCGACGATAACACGATCGGATTAAGCATCGACGAAACAACAGATGTTGACGATGTAAACCATCTACTCGATTTATTCTCAAGTTTTGTCGATAATCAAGCCATGTTTGTGTCCGACGTTGACTTTGATATTATCAGCTTCGATGAGCAATACGAACGTAAAACGCCCTATCTCACGCACGAAATTTTCAACGTATATCGCTCCGAGACCGAAATGATGCGCTACATCAAACGCCTCGAACGTAAGGATATATCGCTCACACATTCGATGATTTCGCTCGGGTCGTGCACCATGAAACTCAATGCGGCCTCGCAAATGCTACCGCTCAGTCGTCCCGAATTCAATAGCATTCACCCACTTACGCCTGGCGAGCAGGTCATGGGTTATATCAATCTCATCTCCGATTTGGAGGAATATCTTTGTAAAATTACAGGTTTCGATGCTTGTAGTTTACAACCCAACTCGGGCGCCAATGGCGAATTTGCTGGACTCATTACTATCAAAGAGTATTTCATTGCAAAAGGTCAAGCGCAGCGCAATGTGGTACTTATTCCAGCATCGGCACATGGCACCAATCCTGCTTCGGCACAACAAGCAGGCATGCAAATTGTGGTTGTAAAATGCGACGAAAACGGAAATGTCGACATGAATGATTGGCGCGAAAAAGCGGAATTACACAAAGAAAATCTTTTGGGTTGTATGATAACTTATCCTTCGACACATGGAATTTTCGAAGTAAACATTGTCGAAATGTGCAAAATCATTCACGCATGCGGCGGTCAGGTTTACCTCGATGGCGCCAACATGAACGCACAGGTAGGCATTACCAATCCCGGAAAAATTGGTGCTGATGTTTGTCACCTCAACTTGCACAAAACCTTTGCCATCCCACATGGTGGAGGCGGCCCAGGTGTGGGTCCAATTTGTTGCGCCAAACATTTAACGCCTTATTTACCAAGTACAAGCAATGGCCTCAACACAGTTGCCGGAGCGCCCTATGGAAGTGCTGGCGTTTTGCCCATTACTTATGGATATATAATGATGTTGGGCCACGAAGGCTTGCGCGCATCAACCGAAGCAGCAATTTTAAATGCTAACTATTTGGCTACAAAACTAAAAGACACATATGGTGTACTTTACTGTGGCGAAAATGGCAGGGTTGGACATGAGTTAATTTTGGAATGTCGCAACTTTAAAGCAACAACAGGCATTACCGAAACCGATATTGCTAAGCGCCTTATCGATTATGGTTTTCATGCGCCAACACTCTCATTTCCTGTAGCAGGCACATTAATGATTGAGCCTACCGAAAGTGAATCGAAAGCTGAGCTCGACCGTTTTGTCGACGCCATGTTGAGCATTTACAACGAAATAAAAGAGATTGAAAATGGCTTGGCCGACAAAACCGACAATGTATTGGTAAATGCGCCACATCCCGAATATGCGATTGTAGTTGACGATTGGAAACATGCATATAGCAAAACCAAAGCAGCTTATCCGCTTGCATGGGTAGCCGAAAATAAGTTTTGGGTAAACGTAGCGCGTGTCGACAACGCATATGGCGACAGAAATTTGGTGTGTACTTGCCCACCTGTTTCGGCCTACGAACAATAATATTTATTGCACAAACAAAAAAGAGTCCTGCACAATTGCTACGGGACTCTTTTTTTATGTTGAAATACAGGTACTTTATATAATAACTAAAAACATTTTTCCACTAACTAAAACTCATCTATACTCACTTCTCAACCAATGCTTTTATCATTGCAGCTACTGCATAGGCATTGTTTTTTTCTTTAGTTACACCAACATAACTAGTCAATGACCCATCGTTTTGGCCAAGATTGATACGACCTGGCGCAAAAACAATATTCTGTTTTTCGTCGCTTTGCTTTTGAATAGCATTCTTTACAACACCATCAAAGGCTTTGGATGCAGTTTTCGAAAACGTGTTGGGCATTACACCCAAACGCACGCCCTTTTGTATGCTGTATAGCATTATTGCCGACGCATTGGCATCGGGTAAATTGCCGCCTCTTTTGGGAGCATTGAGCAACTGATACCACATGCCTGTTTTGCCATCTTGCTGCTTAGCCAAAGCCTTTGCTACACGATTTAATTGTGCTACAATACGAAACCTGCTGGGGTTATTCATTGGGAAATACTCCAAACTCTCAACCATTGCTAACATATAAAATGCCATGCCTTGTGCACTTATAAAATTGGACAAACCCGTTGCCGAATTGGCCCATATTTCTTGTTTTGTAGCCGACCATGCATCAAAGTTCAAACCAGATTTCGCATCAACGGTTCGCTTATCAAACTCATCGAATTGTACCGATATATCGCCAAAAATTGCCGAACGATCGAAAATTGTTGCAAATCGAGCGTAAAACGGACAAATATCGAAAAGTGTATTTAAATGAAGTTGCTGACGACTTTGTGCATCGCGCAAAAAAGCCCTATCGGTAGTTCGTGGCTGACGCATAAGTTGCTCGCGCACATAACTCACTCCACGCAAATACTTTGCATCGCGTGTTACATTATATAAATCGAACAAAAACAATGCTGCTATAATATTCTGACTATCGAAAGTAGTCAAATCAATTGTTGGTATAGTACCATCGTCGTTTACAAACTTATCGGCATAAGCTTGTGCATAAGCTAAAAAAACAGTTTCGTTAGTTTCGGTAAACAATGCAATCAATGCCGAAGCAACCACCGAAGTTTCGGCATTAAATGTGCGTACTGTTTGCAAAGGTGCATTTTCAATCACATCGTGTGCCAAAGCTTTAGCTATAACGATATTATTTTTGTCGGCGCCAAAACTCGACACAACAACTGAAAGTAAAAACAAAATTGATAATATATAACTTCTACTCATAATAAAAATTTTATTGGGTTGTAAGTTGTATTTGTAAATATACGCATTTCTCTACATGGCTTTCAAAGCAAAAATCACACTAAGTTACGCCGAATGTAAAATATTTCTCAAAAAAAAATTATTGAGGCGCAACAGCTGTTTCCGCTTCTTGCTCTTGAACGATATTCGATTCGTCGACATCAACAGTATCGCGCTTTATTACAGTATAGCAATTGTACGAACGCGAAATTGTTTGCTTTGGTTTATCGGGGAACTTTTCTCTGTAATGTTCAAAATTTTTATCTTTCAACACTTTCTCCATAAACAAACCAAAAATAGGCAATGCAGTTTTGCTTCCTTCGCCATATTGCGAGTTACGAAAGTGCACACTGCGATGCTCACCTCCTACCCACGCACCACCAATTAATTTGGGACTCACACCTACAAACCAAGCATCGGAATAATTGGATGAAGTCCCTGTTTTTCCACCAAAATTTGTATCGTAATTAAAAATATCGTATTCCCACAAAGCTTGTGTGGTAGCTCCTGGCTCCGACATGCCGGCACGCAACAAAGTCGTCATAAGCCATGCCGGCTCGTAAGGAATTACCCGCTTGTGTGTTTTAGGAGCTTTATAAATCACTTTGCCGTTTTTATCTTCAATTTTAGTCACCAAGATTGGGTCTTTGTAATTTCCTTCATCAACAATTGTAGCAAAAGAGTTGAGCAACTCGAGCAGCGACACATCCGACGATCCGAGCGATGTCGAAGGTTTGTTCTCAAGTTCGGTTTTTATGCCTAACAAATGAGCATATTTTATAACTTCGTCGATGCCAAACTCTTTGGCCAATTGCACAGCAACTGTATTTATCGAACGAGCAAATGCATACTTCACACTCACATTTCCCGAATAACTTCTATTTGCATTTTTGGGTTGCCAACGTTTTGTTTCACCATTTTCGGGATATTCCCAGGTTATTGGTTGGTCGTTTCGTCTATCGCAAGGCGCAACACCATTCATTATGGCAGCCGTATACACAAACAATTTAAAAGTCGAACCCGGCTGACGTTTCGATTGTGCCACTTTATCGTATTGCCAAAAGTCGAAATTAATATCGCCCACCCAAGCACGCACAAGTCCAGTATTGGGCTCCATTGCAGCAAATGCAGCATGCAAATAATGATTCATATAACGAATCGAATCCATTACACTAAGTGTGGTATCTTTCGAAATCAACTCATAATCAAACACTTTAGTTTTGCGCGGGATGTTTAAATAATGTGTAATCGAATCAATATTTCCTTCAAATCTTTTGTCTAATTGTCGGTAGTATTTAGTGCGTTTGGCAATATTTTCAACAAAATTTTCAATTTCATTGTCGTTTTCGTCGCGCCATGGATTGCGCCCTCGCCAATGTTCGAAAAAGCGCTTTTGTTGTCGACGCATATTTTCTTCAACAGCCTGCTCGGCATATTTTTGTAAGCGCGAATCGATGCTCACATAAATTTTTAGCCCATCAGCGTAAATATCATAACCATTGGTTTTTTCCCATTCTTCGAGATGCTTTGCCAAATAATTACGAAAATGCAACGCCTCGCCATCGTGTGCTTGTTCAATATTTATACGCAAATCAATGTCCAACAGTTTAAGCGAATCGACCTCGGTTTTCGATAAATGACCTTGTCGGTATAAATTGTCGAGCACTACATTGCGTCGACTTTTCGAGCGTTTGGGATTGAGAATTGGATTGTATGAAGTTGTAGCTTTTAAAAGCCCTACAAGCACAGCCGATTGCTCGTAATTCAACTCGCTGGGGTGAACGCCAAAATAAGTTTTAGCGGCCGTATGTATTCCGTAGGCATTACTCCCAAAATCAACGGTATTAAAATACTTGGTTAATATTTCGTTTTTCGAATAAAAAATCTCAATTTTAACCGCTGTAATCCACTCTTTCATTTTCATTATAATGAGCTTAACACCTGGAATATAGCCAAAAAGTCCCGTTGAATATTGGTCGCGGGTTTTGTACATATTTTTCACCAACTGCTGGCTAATGGTACTCGCACCTCTCGGACTGCCCGCCACAGCATCCTTCATAGCAGCAAAAACACCCTTTACATCAATACCAAAATGTTTGTAAAACCGTTCATCTTCGGTACTTATGAGGGTTTTAATAAGTGCAGGCGACAACTCTTCAAACTCAACCCATTTACGGTTTTCGTTGAAATATTTGCCAATCAGTTTACTGTCGGAAGATATTATTTCGGAGGCCAGACTTTGAGGTGGATTGCTAATACTTTTCATACTAGGCGATTTGCCGTAAAGCCACAAAAAATTTATGTCGATGCTAAACAAAAACAACAAAAAAAACACAAACAGTGTAAATGTAGCGTTGAGCATTTTTCGATACCACACCAATGTTTTGTAGCGATTGTAACGACGAATGCGCCATGCAACAAACTTACGGAAAATTTGCAAGCAATATTGACAATAAAATGCTATGCGCTCTTGTAATGTTTTTATCATAAAAAATGATTATAAAATACGCTGCAAAGTTAGATATTTATTTGTGATTATTCGTTATAATAACACGATTTTATGAAACTAAGTAAAGATATTAATTTAATGCCTTTTTAATGTAACAACTCATCACTTCAAGAAGTTCATTATTCGAATTTTTCAGTGAAAATTTCACAGGTAAAAAAGATTTTTTCGCATGCAAACAATCTAATTAATGCTCCTTTTTAACCCCCTCTTTTGTTAAGAGAGTTGGGTAAAAATACTTAGGTCAGGGGACTTGGTAGTTTTAAAATCAGAAATAAAATATCTCGATTATTTACGTAGCATGATGCGAAAAGTTGTGCCAACATTGATTTCGGAATGTTTCACAAAAATTTTACCACCATGATATTCTTCAATAATTCGCTTGGCTAATGATAAACCCAAACCCCAACCGCGCTTTTTGGTTGTAAAGCCTGGTTTAAAAACCCTTTTATAGAAGGATTTTTCCATTCCCTTACCATTATCTACCACATCGATAATAACATAAGCATCGTCGGTCGAAACATGAATATCAATTTTTCCAAGTCCATCCATGGCATCGATAGCATTTTTGCATAAATTCTCGATCACCCACTCGAACAATGGTATATTACGCCCCACAAACTCATCATCGCCATTAAAAAAGGTGTTGATAGCCACTTTTTGCGAAGTTCGCTTATTCATGTACGACACTGCCTGAGTTAAAGTTTCGGACAATGACACCAAATGCAAATCGGGAGCTGAACCAATTTTCGAAAAACGCTCGGCAATTATGCGCAAACGCTGCACATCCTTGCCCATTTCGTCAATCAGCTTATCTTCTTCGTGGCGCGCCTTCAGCAAATCGACCCATGCCAATAGCGACGAGATGGGTGTACCCAATTGATGCGCCGTTTCTTTCGAAAGTCCAACCCACACACGGTTTTGCTCGGCCTTTTTACTACTCGAAAAGGCAAAAAAGGCAATTACTAAAAATATGGCAATTACACCAAATTGTATGTACGGAAACCAATACAGCTGTGTTAACAAAAGCGACTCATCATAATACACAAACTGTTTTGTTCCATCTTCGAAATCGATAACAATGGGCTCTTTTTTTAGTTTCAAACGAGCAATTTCCGAGGCATAAAAGGCATCGACATTGGTTTTTGGCTCCTTAAAATTGAGCGAGTGCAACAAATCGCCAGCTTCGTCGACAATAAGCACAGGTATTGTAGTGTTTTGCGTAATAATGCTCATCAAAAACTCAATATTCGTAGTTTCGTCGGCCACAATCAATTGCCTTGTAGCTTCGGCCCACACCTCAATTTTTTTTTGTTCTTCGAGCGCCAAAGCCCTTGCCAATTTATTGGTGAATAAGGTTGAGCCTACAACAATTATTGCACCTATAAAAATAAAAATGAACCTAAAATGGCGCGAAAGTTCCTGCAACTTATTAAAATCAATCATATCAATATTAAAATCGAAATTGTTACTTACATCATTAATAGCATACTTTTTTTCACAATACTTTTACAAAGCTAAAGTATTTTTTATAAACGCCAAAACATTAATTGAAGTATTGCCAAAACAAAATTTTTATCTTGCATGAAAATGTTGTATCTTTGCATTTCTCGAAGCTTGTGACGACAAAACATCAAAGCTTAAATAAAAAAAAGAAAAAAGAAATGCACAAATCTGGATTTGTAAATATAGTAGGAAATCCCAATGTGGGAAAATCGACACTTATGAATGCGCTTGTGGGCGAACGAATATCGATTATTACATCGAAAGCGCAAACCACACGCCATCGTATTATGGGTATAGTTAATGGCGACGATTTTCAAATTGTATATTCCGACACGCCAGGAGTTTTAAAACCCAATTATCGTCTTCAAGAGTCGATGTTAACATTTTCGCGCCAAGCATTGAGCGATGCCGATGTATTGCTTTATGTAACAGATGTATTTGACACATTTGAGAAGAATGCCGACTTTGTTGAAAAAGTAAATTTAAATACAGCACCATTAATTCTCATTATCAACAAAATTGATTTAATTGACCAAGAAAAATTAGAAATTTTGGTTGATAAATGGAAAGCACTAACGCCACGAGCCGAAATTTTCCCTGTTTCGGCCATCGAAAAATTCAATGTTGAGCCATTGTTTAAGCGTATAAAAGAATTATTGCCCGAGTCGCCAGCGTTTTTCGACAAAGATCAACTCACCGATAAGTCGGAGCGCTTTTTTGTAACAGAAATCATACGTGAAAAAATACTGCTCAACTACGACAAAGAAATTCCGTACTCGGTAGAGGTTGAAGTAGAGCAATTTAAAGAAGAAGGAAATTTGTTGAGCATAAATGCAGTAATATATGCCGAACGCGATTCGCAAAAAGGAATTATTATTGGTCATGGTGGCAAATCGCTCAAAAAAGTAGGTTCGGAGGCACGCAAAGATATTGAGGCGTTTTTCGAAAAGAAAGTGTTTTTAGAACTTTTTGTAAAAGTTGAAAAAGATTGGCGTAACAGAGACAACAAACTTCGCAGTTTTGGTTATAGGCTTGATTGAAAAATCAAGCTTTTTTTTTATTCCTCAGCAGCTATCACACCACGCGCTTGCTTAAATGAGTATTGCGTCATGGCTTGGTTCGACTCGAAACCTAAGGTGTTTAAAATATACTTTTCGCGCGTAATTTTTACGGTACTATCCGAATATATCCTTTCAGTATTTTGGTTCCAAAACAATTGTTCAGTCTCGAACAACTCGCCTCGTATATTAGTGGCTTTCACATTACCACGCAACTCCCAAAGTTTATCGTTTTCCAAATATTTTGCATAATTGCATCGAATATTGGCTTCAATACGTAAATTTTCGTCGAAACGCTCAAAATGTGCACCCATTGGGAATTCCCAATAGGGTTGCGGCGTTTTGTCGTACACATCCCATTGCGGTGCTGTAACACGATAACGCGTTATGCCCGAATCGGAAATTACAGTTGTAACATCCAATGCATGTAAAGTAGGAATTGCCGCCCTATCAGTAATAGCCTCGGCCTTTTCGATTTCTGTTTTCGAGCACGAAAACGAAAAAAATAGCACAACAATCACCCAAGGGGCAGTTGTTGTGCTAAATATTTGTTTCGACATGTTATTGATCAAAATATTGAATAATAAGTCAATGTATAATGCGTCGTTATTATCTTACGATAGTCGATTCGCCAATCCAACCACCAACAAAATATGACTGACCAGCTTGCAACTCAGGTTGGAAGAAAATCTCTTCACGCGATGGAAAATGTTGACTGTAAGTGCGAATTAATCTATCAGCATCTTCGATGTTTTTAGGCGATTGATCGACTTGTTTTGCACGAACAAATTTATCAACAGCAGCCCAATATACAGCTTTGCTAAGCACCGGATTGTCCGAAATACCTCTTGTTGAAGCATACATAATACCAATCAAAATCCATGGTGTACCATTGTTTGGATTGAACTCGAGCGAGTTACGAGCATGCTCGCGAGCACGCGAAAAGTTTTTCAACTCGTTGTAATATACCTGAGCAATTTTAAACTGATAATCGGCTTGAAGCATTTTATCGGTAGCCAATTTTGTTGCTTCGTCCCAATAAGCAATTGCTTTTGGAAATTCATTCTTTTTGTACGACATTTCGGCTAATGCATTGGCCGATTCGTTGCTTGGTTTAATTTTGTGAGCAGCTACAGCGGCAGCAAAAAACACTTCCGACTCGGTACAACCAACACGACGATAGAAAGTAAGTACACGACTCAAATAATCGATATCAGTGCTATTGGTTTTAATTCTATCGCTATAAATTTTATCAAGCGTAGCACAATCAGCAGCACCACTTTGTACAAACAATCCATCAAGACCCGATTTCAACTGACTAGCACTTTCGAGTGTATTTGCATCGTTTTGAGCAATTACTTTGTCCAACATTTCCGACACTTTCAAATAATCGGCAATAAATTTTTCGGCGTGTGTATTGTCTGCTTTGTAAATACCATTCGATAGAATTAAAAACTGACGCATAACTTCGAGCTCGGCAGCTTCTTTCAAACCATCAATCGAATATTCAAGCCACTCGTAAGCTGGTTTTTTCAACTCATCACCTGTTGAATATGCAATATAATCGAGCGCTTTCAATCCTTTAATCCAAGGGGTTGGATAACGAGGGTCGTTACCAAAATACTTGGCACGCATTTCATACATAAGCATCAATTGTTCGAAAAGCTTTTGACGCTCAGCAGCATCGGTTACTTGCGAAAGTTGCCAGTGTAAAATTTCGCGACCACGCTGATAAATAACCCTTTGTGCACCAGGACAGTCGTTAAAAACTTTGTTCCAAGGTCCAACAGCATCGGCATATTGTTTATTACGAGCCGATTCGTTGAACAAACTAATATTAATTAAACACTCCTCGGTTACTACAGGAGTTTCTTCGGCTGCCGCAGGCTGTGCTGCTACAGGTGCAGGTGCAGCTTCGGCATTTCTGTCGCGTTTACGTTCTCGTTGAGCAAAGCAGTTGGTAAAAACTACCAAGCTCAAAAGCAAGAAACTAAATTTAATTGTTTTCATATTGATATTCATTTTTGTTTTTGTTTTTATAATTTGCGTTTGAAGAACCAAAATTCGTTGAACGAGGCATTGAGTGTAAATTTAAAATAATCCTCTCTCAACAAGCTAGCTGTACCAACCTTTCCGTATTCTATTCCGGCATTCAAAACGGTTTTCGACTTTGGTAACGGTATACCCATACCAAAAGTTATACCAAAATTTTTAGGCAATTGCACACCTTCAATTTTATAATATCCTTCGGAGATATTAAAACCAGCACGATACTTAATGCTTTCGAGATATTTGCGCGAGCGTGCATTGGGTAAAATCTCGGCACCAAAAGCCAATCTATGTTGATCGTTGAAGTTGTTATTCAAACCACGGAACACTACATCGCTCCATTTTTGTAAATTATAATCTACAGCAAAAACATATTTATTTTCGACTGTATAATTTAAACCTACACCATAGTGCGCAGGCAAACCAAACATTTTATCGCTATCAGTCACAGGGCTAATTTGCTCCACCGAGTTTGTAATGGTTGTTTGCCTAAAAGCACCATTCAATTTTGTTGGGTTTTCGTATATAAGTCCTAAAGTAAAAATATTTTCTTTGTTGAATGCATGATACGCTTGCAACCCATAACGAAAACGAAAATGCGATGCCTCAATTTTGTTGTTTTCAACAGTTGAGTAAAAAGCATTTGTGTTCGAGAAAGTGAGACTTTTCGAGTTTTCGTTTGCCCCAAACATATAATATGCATTTACACCAAGCGATATGTTTTTAAACAATTGCACCGACAATCCACCATAAAGCTGCGAAAAACCACCAGTTCCTGCAAACACCGATTGATGAAATACCGAATCGGGGTTGCTATTGGCATGACCAGGCATTACTATTGTATCGTTAGTATAAAAATTGTATCCAGCAAACGAATAAGGCAAAAGACCTAAACTTACACCTATGCGTTTCGACAAAGGAAACTGCATGGTGATATAATCGAGATTGGCATTAAACTCGCTCGATTTGTTTTTAAACTTATCGGTAAAACGCGAACGCAAGCCCATAACACTGATGTCGAACATAAACGTCATCGAATCGACAACACTGTACGAAGCAGGATTGATAGGGTTGATACTGCGGTTGGAACGTGCTCCAATAGCAGTTCCACCCATGGCTTTGTACTCGCCAGCATATGTCTCGCTCACATCGCCATACCCAAAAGCCGTATAAGGCGAATTGGTATTGTTTTGACCATAAACTACTTGCGCCGAAAATAATGCTGCAAGAACAGCTATTTTGGCAAAAAATAAAAATTTGTTTTTATGCATTGTGTTGTAGGATTCGGTTAAGCCCGATAAGCACTAAATTATTTTCTGCAAAGATGGCACTTTTTAGCTTTGTATCAAAGTAAAAACTGCTTCCGCCTGTTAAAAAAGTTAAAAGTTCAGGATATTTAAACTTTAGATGATTTATATAACCTTCTATTTCGAAAATTACACCCTGAACAGCACCCGCAATGAGGGCCGAATTTGTATTTGTACCAAGCAGCGGAAAATGAACCGAGGGTGTTACCAAAGGCAATTTTTGTGTGAATATGTGCAATGCATTCAACCGCATATCAATGCCAGCTGCAATGTTACCTCCAAGATACACACCCTCGGCCGTTAAAAAATCGTATGTTATAGCAGTACCTGCGTCAATTACCAGCAAATCGTGCCCTGGGCAAATACTCGCAGCACCCACAACGGCAGCCAAGCGGTCTTTACCCAATGTTTCGGGCGTTTCGTATTTATTTAATATTGGCAATGCTGTTGTGTGCGTAAGCTCAACGAAACGAATATTGTGTTCAGACATGTACCGCACAATCGTGTTGTTGTCGTTCACAACGCTCGAAAGTATGCAGTTATTGATAGCATAACTGCTTGTGATGGTTGCCAATACTTCAGCGTTTAAGTCGTCGTATTTCGCCGAAAGCAACAAGCTATCACCCTCGAAAACTGCAATTTTCGACGATGAATTACCTCTATCTATGCATAAATTCCGAACTACCAAAACATTATTATTTTAATGACATTATGCTAAAAAACCTGTGCACACAGAAATTGGGCAATTTACAAAATCATTTTTTCGATCGGAATAACTAAAATCCCCTCGGCACCTAAAGCTTTAAGTTTTCCAATTACCTCCCAAAATGCTTTTTCGTCGATTACAGCATGCAAAGAGTTCCAACCTTCTTTGGCCAATGGCATAATGGTAGGACTTTTCATACCAGGAAGCACTTCGATAATTTTATCGATATTTTCGCTAGGCACATTCATTAAAACATATTTTTTATCTTCGGCCATTTGTACAGCTTCGAAACGGAAAAGCAATTCGTTGAGAATAGCTTCTTTATCCGATGATAAGTTAGGGTGTTTTATCAACACAGCCTCCGATTTCATTACAACAGCTACCTCTTTCAGATGATTGGTAACCAACGTACTGCCCGAACTTACAATATCAAAAATTGCATCGGCCAAACCAATGCCAGGCGCTATTTCTACCGAACCAGTAATTACGTGTATATCGGCTTTTACATTTTCGGCCTCTAGGTAATCCGAAAGTATTTCGGGGTATGATGTTGCAATAACTTTATTGTTGAACCATGCGCTACCATTGTAATCGCTCTCCTTAGGGATAGCCAATGACAAACGACATTTACTGAAAGCCAAACGTTTGGCAATAACAGCATTTTTCTTTTTTTCGGCAAATTCATTCTCGCCAACCACACCAACATCGGCTACACCATCGGCTACCGATTGTGGAATATCATCGTCGCGCAGAAACAAGATTTCGACTGGAAAATTACGCGATGGCACCAATAGTAAACGCTTACCCGACTCGAGTTTAATACCCGACTCACTCAACAACATCATTGTTTCGTCGTGCAACCTACCTTTAGCTTGTACAGCAATTCGTAACATATTATTTTATTTATATTATTAAAACGACTGCAAAAATAGTAAAATTGTATCAATTATTCATTTTAAGGCATAAAAAAAGTCCGTTAATTAAATTAACGGACTTTAATTTTGTAGCCTTGCAATATTATTGAGCAACTACTGCTGAATCAACTACTGCTGAATCAACAACTGTAGTATCAACTACAACTTCTTCAACAACTACTGAATCAACTGCTTCAGTGTTTTCTTCAGCTGCTTTAGGAGCACATGCTGCAAATACCATTGCTACGGCAAAAAATAAAAATACTTTTTTCATTTTTCTAAATGTTTTAAAATTTAACTTGTTTCTTTTTCAATTCAAAATCGATGCAAAGTTACAAAGTATTTTTGAATTAGAATTAATAATTATAGCTTTTTTTTAATTTTTTTTAGGCTAAAATTAAATCAAAGTCAAAATTCAACATAAACAACTAATATGCAGCACATTACCAAAACAACTTACAATATGATTATTCACTAAATTTTCAAAATTTTTTTTCGAAAAATTTGATATGAAATAAAAAACGACCAGAATTTCGGAAAATTACAGTATTAAATTATGATTACAGGATAAAAGTAAGACAAATTATTAATCAATTTTGCATAGCAATATCATTCGAAAATCATGTTTGACAACATAAATAGAAAATAAATTGTACATTTGTATAGAAATTAGATTAAGATTGTAAAAAAAATAAAGGTTGATTGAATTTTTGCTACATGTAATGCATATTAATGATATATGAAAGCGATAAACAAACTTATAATCAAATTTTATTGTTTTATATTTTTGATAAAAGGCAGCGAACGTGGAGAAAATTAGATATAATTGACGGATTATAAAATAGGGTGAAAAAACATGGATGAGAATTACAGAAATAATGATTTCGACGACAACGAATCGTTGAGTGTCGACACCACTGATGACAGCAATGACAGCAAGTCGAAGAGGCATGGTTTGAATGAAAACAAACTTAATTGGCTCGTCAAGGTAGTACTTTTTATAAGTTTAATTGCCTTAATTGTACAATTATTCCCAACCGAAACAAAATTTAAGTACCATTTCGAAGTAGGCAAACCCTGGAATTACGAATTGGTAACTGCATCGTTCAATTTCCCGGTGTATAAAGACGAGCGCGTACTTGAACAAGAGCGACAGCTTTTGCTCGAAAGCTTTGTACCCTATTATGTGCTCGACACAACGGTGTTTTTGTCGCAGAAAAACAAGCTTAACGAAGCCATACAGCAAACGGCCGACATAAATGCTAGTGATGCAAAAAACTTAGTGAAAGCATTGAACGAAGTTTACAACAATGGAATAATTGCATTGCAGGACATTGACGAGTTGAAACTAAAAAAAATGAGCGAAGTTAAATGTATTTATCCCAACAGAATAACTCGAACATTAAATATTGAAAAACTTTTTACAGCTCGAAGCGCATACGAGCATATCATAAGTAAAGTACCCGAAGCAAGTAAATTGCTGGATATAAATTTATATCTGTCAGAAAACTTGAAATTTGACAGTATAACAACCTCGTTGTCGCGCGACGAATTGCTGTCGGGGCTATCGTACACCGAGGGGATGATACAAGCAGGTGAGCGCATTGTTGACCGCGGCGAAATTATAAACACAAAAACATTTCAAATACTAAATTCGCTAAAATTGGAATACGACAAGCGCAATGCCACAGTAAACCAATCGACAATAGTTATTGTTGGCGAAATAATTATCATCACAGGATTAATTTTCTTATTTTTCCTTTATCTGTATTTATTCCGCCCACGAATTTTCGACAAATTTAGCCATTTACTGTTTATATCGTTGGTAATTGCCATAATGGTAGGCATAACATCGCTTATTGTACGGGTCACATCACTCAATTATAATATCGTGCCTTATGCACTTCTTCCCATCATCATTCGCGTATTTTTCGATTCGCGAACAGCACTGTTTGCACATATCATTACAACAATGATTATTTCGTTTATGGTTGATAACTCGGCGCAATTTATGCTATTGCAAATTGCAGTGGGTATGGCTGCCGTATCGAGTTTGAAAGATATGACACAACGATCGCAGCTAGCACAATCAGCATTTTATATTTTTCTGACCTATGCATTCGCATTTATGGCATACGAATTAATTATTGAAGGCGACATTGCACGAGTGCATTGGGACACGTTGCTGTACTTTGGTATTAGTAGTGCATTTTTACTATTTGCATATGTTTTAATTTATATTTTCGAAAAAATGTTCGGGTTAATATCGTCGGTAACTTTGGTAGAGCTAACCAATGTAAACAACGATTTAATGATGCGCTTTGCCGAGGTAGCACCAGGCACATTTCAGCACACACTGCAAGTTTCGAACTTAGCCACCGAAGCAGCAAAAAAAATTGGCGCTAACAGTTTACTTGTTCGTACCGGTGCTTTGTATCACGATATTGGCAAAATGAAAAATCCTCAATTCTTCACCGAAAATCAGATGGGTGGATACAACCCACTTAGCGAAATGAGTTTCGAAGATGCTGCAAAGGTAATTATCAATCATGTGAAAGATGGTGTTGAAATTGCGAAAAAAAACCATTTGCCCGACCAGATAATTAATTTTATTGTTACACATCACGGCAAAAGCAAAACAAAATATTTTTACAACTCATTTGTTAATGCAAACCCCGACGTGTTGCCCGACGAAAGTTTGTACACCTACCCAGGACCGCTGCCCAACAGTAAAGAAACAGCAATATTAATGATGGCTGATGCTGTAGAAGCACGTTCGCGCAGCTTGCAAGTGTACAACGAAACAACTATTAGCGATGCTGTTGAACAAATGATAAACACGCAAATTGCCGATGGACAATTTAAGGATGCACCCATAAGTTTTAGAGATGTGGAAACTGTAAAATCGGTATTCAAAGAAAAAATTAAAAATATTTACCATAGCAGAATTAGCTATCCCGAATTGAAAAAAACAAAATAAACCCTTGCACGTACAGGCCGAAAATGTAATGACATGTAAAACAATAAAACATATTCTCGACATCCTATATTTGGTTGATAATTAATTAATTATTTGAAAGTATATCAACTGTATAATTGCAATACTTGCGAAAGCAAAAACTCAAACACAAAACATAAAAAACACGATAATGTACACAAATTTCAAACAACACTTACAAACTCAGCTTACCGAAATTACGGAAGCCGGACTTTATAAAAACGAACGTATCATTACTTCGGCACAAGGAGCTGCAATACGCGTTGCTACAGGGCAAACAGTTCTTAACTTTTGTGCCAACAACTACCTTGGGTTAAGCAATAGCCCTGAGTTGATTGCTGCTGCTCACAAAGCGCTCGACACGCATGGTTACGGTGTGTCGTCGGTGCGATTTATTTGCGGAACGCAGGATTTACACAAACAACTCGAAGCTGCTATCGCCCGTTTTTTTGGAACCGACGATAGTATTTTGTATGCTGCATGTTTCGATGCCAATGGTGGCGTATTCGAACCGCTACTTACCGACGAAGATGCTATTATTTCGGATGCGCTTAACCACGCCTCAATTATTGATGGTGTGCGACTTTGCAAAGCGCAACGCTATCGCTACGCCAATGCCGACATGGCCGACTTGGAGCAACAATTAATTGCTGCACAAGCACAACGCTACCGATTGATAGTAACGGATGGTGTGTTTTCGATGGACGGAAACGTGGCGCCATTGGATAAAATTTATGCATTGGCCGAAAAATACGATGCCATGATAATGGTGGACGAATCGCACTCGGCAGGTGTAGTGGGCAAAACGGGTCGTGGAGTGACCGAACTGTACGACCTCAAAGGCAAAATGGAAATCATTACAGGTACTTTGGGCAAAGCTTTTGGCGGCGCAATAGGCGGTTTCACAACCGGAAAAAAAGAAATTATCGATATGTTGCGCCAACGTTCGCGCCCTTATCTTTTTTCAAACTCAATACCTCCCATGGTGGCAGCAGCAGGCATTCGCATGTTCGAAATGATGGACGAAACCAACGAATTGCAAGATAAGTTGCACGAAAACACAGCCTATTTTGTTGAAAAAATGTTGGCCACAGGTTTCGACATAAAACCAACACAATCGGCCATATGTGCTGTAATGCTTTACGATGCTGCACTTTCGCAACAAGTGGCTGCACGCTTGCTCGACGAAGGCATTTATGTAACAGGCTTTTACTATCCGGTTGTACCCAAGGGACAAGCACGCATACGTGTGCAACTTTCTGCCGCACACACCCGCGAACAATTGGATATATGCATTGCTGCATTTGCAAAAGTGGGTAAAGAATTGGGGGTACTTTCGTAAAAAATGCAAATGAACTATTAATAAACAAAATTATTTAAAAAGGCAATTTTAATAAAATAAATATCTTCTAAAAAACATGACAAAGAATAGAACTTTTGCAATCGCTTTTGCTTTGTTGAGCACAGTTTTTGCAATAGCACAAGCACAAATTAAAGACAGTGTTGTGCTTGATGACTTAATTGTAACTGGTACAAAAACAGAAATAAAACGACAATTAGTTCCATTGTCGGTATCGCAAATTACAGCAAAAGAAATTGAGCAAACGGGGCATCACAATGTTTTGCAAACACTCAATAGTTTTGTGCCAGGCATTTTTGTTACCGAACGCAATATTTTAGGCTTTGGTGTAGCAACAGGCGGTTCGGGCGGCATTAGCATAAGGGGCATAAGCAGTCAGCCCAACACAAATGTGCTTGTGCTAATTGATGGACATCCGCAGTACCAAGGCATTTTTGGCCATCCCCTACCCGATGCCTATGTAGCATCCGACGTGAAAAAGGTAGAAGTAATTCGTGGCCCAGCATCCATACTTTATGGGTCGAATGCTATGGGGGGCGTAATAAACATGATTACCAAAAAGCAAGAAAAGGACGGTGTAAATGTCAATATCGGAGGTTCGTATGGATCGTACAACACGCAAAAATACAATGCAAACATTGGCATAAAATCGAAAAAGTTTAGCGCTTTGATATCGGCCAATCACGACCGCACTGATGGCATACGCGAAAACACTGATTTTAAAATTAGCAATGGCTACACAAAGTTGACATACGCAATAAACGACAACTTTAAGCTTACTGCCGATGCCAACATTGCACAATACAATGCCAACGACAATGGCACAATACATGTTCCAAAACCCTTTTCGATTGATATTTTGCGCGGAAAAGCAGCCATTTCGCTCGACAACAAATTCAATAATTTTGATGGTTCGTTAAAAATTTACCATAATTTTGGCGAGCACGTTCTGTCCGATGGATTCGAATCCACCGACCGCAACAGTGGCATAATGCTTTACGAAACATTGCGTTTGATGGAAAACACAACATTTACTTTGGGCATGGACATAAAGCAATACGGAGGTATTGTTAATGCACCAGCTTTTCCGAATGGTGTTGACAAAAAAATAAACGAGCAAGCATTGTATGCATACATTCAGCAATATCTTTTCAACAAACTGATGTTGAGTGGAGGCGTAAGGTTCGAAAACAACTCGATATTTGGAAATGCTATGGTGCCAATGGCAGGAGCATCGTTTAACCTGCACAAAAACACAAGTTTTAAAGGTTCGATATCGGGCGGTTTTCGAAGTCCTACAATGATGGAACTTTACCTTTATGCACCCAATGCCGAACTACAACCCGAAAGTATGATGAATTATGAGCTAAGTTGGTTACAAAGCGCATTCGACCAGCGCTTGCAAACAGAACTGACATTGTTTAAAGTTGAAGGAAAAAACCTGATACAAGTTGTAGGCGGCACTCAACCAAAACGCCAAAACATAGGCCAATTTGAGAACACAGGTGTTGAAATAGTAGCAAATTACCGTTTAAACAAAAATTTACGATTCAATGCTAACTATAGTTATGTCGATTTTTTAAAAGTGGTTTTGGCAGCCCCTCGTTCGCAATTCAATTTTGGCGCCAACTACCAAGCAGGAATTTTCAATTTTAATGTTGCAGCGCAATATGTCGACAAGCTTTATACACGCCTCGAAACGCAAACACTACCAGCAGTTACACAAAGCTATATGTTGCTCAATGCGCGCGTTGCAGCTCGACCCGTGAAGCAATTAGAGCTATTTGTTATGGCAAATAATATATTGAACCAGGAGTACGAAATAAATTATGGTTACCCAATGCCAAAAACTTTTTTTAATGGCGGATTCAATTTAAATTTTTAAAGCAAAGTAAAAGCACATAAAAAAAACGGAATACCATTACAGTGTTCCGTTTTTTTTATTGATACAATTGAATTTTATTTTTTCCCAAAATCCTTATCAATTTTGAGGAATGGAATAACCGCTAAGGTAGGAATGGCACAAGCTACAATTATTAAAAAGAAATTTTGATAACCCACCAATTCTTGCAACCATCCCGCCATCATGCCAGGTAACATCATACCCATGGCCATAAAACCAGTACAAAAAGCATAATGAGCTGTTTTGTGTTCACCATCGGCAAAATATATCATGTACAACATATAAGCTGCAAAACCAAAGCCATAGCCCAATTGCTCGATACCAACAGCAATATTAATTAGCCAAAAATTTTCGGGCTGAAAAAATGACAAATATACATATGCTAAATTTGGCAAAGTAATACTCAAAGCCATAGGAAAAATCCAACGCTTTAAGCCCCCTTTTGACGCTGCAATACCACCAACAATACCGCCTATAGTAAGAGCAATAACGCCGATTGTTCCATACACAATACCTACTTGCTCGGTGCTTAGTCCTAAACCACCAACTTCGCGACCATCGAGTAAAAAAGGCGAAGCTATTTTCACCAACATCGACTCGCCCAAACGATAAAGTAAGAAAAATGTCAATGCCAAAAGGATATCTTTTTTCTCAAAAAAACTTTTAAATGTAATAGCAAATTCGTGCATCACATCCTTTGGTGCCGAATTCAAATCGCTTTTTTCACTTTCGGGTTTAGGTAAAATAAAACGGTGATAAATCATTATTATCACAAAAACACCAGCTAAAACAAAAAAAGTAATACTCCAAGCCAATTTAATATCGTTGGTAATACGCTCCATTGCACCAGCCAAAACTATGAGCAATCCCTGCCCCGATATCATTGCAATGCGATAAAACGTGCTTCGAATACCAACAAAAAACGATTGTTGTTGCGTATTTAGAGCCAACATATAAAAGCCATCGGCAGCAATGTCGTATGTAGCCGAACTAAATGCAATGAGCCAAAAAACAGCTAAAGTTGCCTGAAAGAAAAAGGGCATTGGAATAAGAAATGCAACCCCACCTAAACCTGCACCAATGAGCAATTGCATGCTTATTATCCACCAACGTTTTGTTTTTATCAAATCGACAAACGGGCTCCAAAATGGTTTTATTACCCATGGCAAATACAACCAACTAGTATACAAAGCAATGTCGGTATTCGATATGCCCATTCGTTTGTACATGATTACTGACACTGTCATTGCAACCACATAAGGAATTCCTTGTGCAAAATAAAGCGTTGGAATCCAAGCCCAAGGCGATTTTTGTTTTGTGTTTTTTTCCATTTTTATTTTTTAAAAATTTAATTCCATTATTATGTAAACAATTAACTCATAGCGCATTGATTAAAATTATCATTGTATTATTATAACATTCAATCGATGTGCAATATACAAATTTAATAGATATGGCGCATTATAGATAAACAAAATAGTAAATCCAATTGTAAAAAAAATACTCATAATACGCTATAAGTACTTTAAAATTGATAGATATAGCGCATTATAAAATACAAAAATACACATAAAGCATTAATTATAAATAAATTAAAAAAAAACTATTCTAGCAACAATTTCAACAAAAAAAGAAACAGTTTACAAACATCGTTTTTTAATAGATACAGCTTAAAAACCGCACAATAAACATCGAGTTTAATGCTGTTTTACTACAAATACACACTTTTCAACTCGGCACCACGGAAATAGTGCAACAAAATTTCATCGTATTTATAGCCCTTTGCGCCCATTACAGCAGCACCAATTTGGCACAAACCAACGCCATGCCCCCATCCAGCGCCGTGAAGCACAAAATTTTGTGGTATGCCGTCGATAATATCCAATTTATCGACTACAAAAGCTGAACTATAAAGGTGCGATGGCGAAAGCCACTTACGAATTTCGAGTTCTTTGCCCACAACAACAGTACGCAAAGTGCCTACAATACGCAGTTTCACCAATCGTGCCGACTCGCCACGTGCAACAGGAATAAGGTCGACAATTTGACCAAAATCGATGCCTGAGCGTTTTTTAATGAGTGCTGATAATTCGTTTTGCGTATATTTTTGTTTCCAACGATAAAAATCGGTGGTTTCCTGGTCGTAATTGTTGAGCACTTGCGATAGAATTTCTTTGTCGTGCGTATTACAAAAAGCTTCGGGTTGTTGCCTTATCCAAGCATCGGCATGCGTTTCGGTGCGTAAATCGAGCGAAAAGCCCTGAGGGTTAACCGGATTATCGATAATTTTTGACAAATAAGGATAATGCGTTGGCGCCCAACAATTATCGAAAGTTTCGGAAACGCCACCACATGATTTTGAGTAGCGTGCATCGCAAATCTCGTTTTCGTACATAAGCACCATGCCGCGAGTTGCTTCGATGGCACGCCCAACAGCAGCCGTGGAAGCACGTGTAATGCCTTGGTAACGCTGACAATGATCGTCGGCACACACATCGAAGTCGATATGTGCATCGCGCTCGTACCATTTTTGTATCACTTCTTCGCCATGTTCATTCACTGTGCGAAATTCGGTGCCATGCGATGCTGAATTGGTTTGTTCGCCCATACAAGCCAACAACCAACTGCGCGAAATAACAGCGTGCGCTTTCAACAACTCATCGGAAGCCGTTGCACTCATTTCGCTCGATATTACACTTAGCAAATAATCCTCAACTTTCAGCTCGTTGATTGCTCGCACTTTGTTATCCTCAACCACAAACGATAATGCCGACTTAAAACACTGATTTTCTTTGCGTTCCCAATGGAAATCGATGCCAATTACCACATCAATCAAATCGAATGAAGCATCGGCATCATCGCTAATAAATTCGAGTTTATCGTAAGCTTTATTGTCGAACCACAACTGATTGTTGCGCAACTCAACCACATGCTTATTGATATACTGTGCGCCATTGCTACATTTATAATTATTATTTAAAACAAATTCGATACTATTGGCGAGCAAAATGCCAACTTTAACAATTGGCTCAGTGTTTGATTTTTCCATATCTCTATCATTCATTAGACTTAGAAACTTGTTTGTTCGAAAATATTTTGCACATCGGCAGCAGTAATTTTTTCGAAATGCGCTTCGATAGGCGTAATAAACATGCCCGACATTTCGACAGTAGCTGGACTCACCAATAGGCGCTCGTCGTCATTTTCGGCAGTATATTGCCACGGACGAAAAGCTTTACGCGCCAAAAACATCACTTGCCAACCCTCTTCGGAATAAGAACATACGATATTCATCATAGGTTCGTCATCGGTTTCGATGCGGCTTGCAAAAAAGCTGTACACCTTTGCAAAAGCATCCAACAATGCATCACTGTCTTCAGATTCGAGCACAAAAAGTTCGCGTCCATAATTTTTGAGTTGATACAGTTTTGATTTAAGTGTTTCAACCATCAATTCGGCGTGTTGCTCCTTCATGCGAGCGTAGTCGGACACAAGTGGCAAAAAATCTTTTGTGCCCGCCTGAAAATGCATATGGTCGGGGGCCGAAGCACCACAACGTGGGCCATTGTAGAAAAGCACATAATCGCTCATGACTTTGCTCAACTCCAACATATCGCTAAAGTAAGCATTTATTTGCTGCGGAATGTGCTGTTTGTGCGTAATGGTAAAATGCTCAGGAAAAATAGGGAATGGATTAACCAACACCCAATAATTACCTGCATCGACCGCATTTTGCTCGGCAGGGCGATTTTCGGCACACAAAAAACATTTGCGTTCGGCAATGGTTTTAGCATCGACCTTAGCCCCCGACGACACGATACGAGCAGGATTGAACTGAACAGTAACGGCATAGTTTTCGAAATTGAAAGTGCGCGTTTTTACTGTTTTTAGTCCTTCGAAATTATTTTTTGCCAAAGGCCACGACAATAGTTGCTCGTCGAAAAGCGCTTTAACTTCGGTATTTAGATTTCTCATTAAAAATAATAATATGTTCGTTGGCCCAACTAAAATCATTTCAATAAAAAAATGAGATAGAAAAAGCGTTAATTTGATAAAATAAATTTTTTAAGCAACAAAACCCAACAGCAAAGCGAATACAATGCTGTTGGGTAATTAAGTCTGTAAAATTATTTTTTTTGCATATTGATACGCGCCATCAACTCGATGGTACGTATTTTATCTTTATAAAAATTATGTCCATTCATTTTCACTACATCTAGCGAAGCATCCGAGTTATCTTCCCAACGGCGGCACATGTACACCGAATTATAAACACGACCAATTTGGAAATTACGACTAATGTTTAAGCCCAAAGCATAATCCTCGCCATAGCTTGTGTTGGGCACTTTTACTGCACGTAACACAGGCGTGTAAAATGCACGTGGCGCACCCAAACCATTGATACGCAGAGCATTGTTACGACCATTATCGGGCGTCCACTCTTTATGATCGATCAATCCTGGGGCAATGGTTTCCAATTTAAAATTCGTCATTGTGTACGAGCCCACCACCATGGCGCAATTTTGCTCGTAAAAAGCATCCACCATAGTTTGTAAAGTATTTTCGTCTTGGTAAATATCATCGCTATCCAACTGCACAGCAAATTTTCCGCACAAAGGCGAGTCGACACCCGCATTCCAGCAGCCACCAATACCTAAGTCGTTACGATTGGGCACAATATGAACCAAGCGAGCATCGGCAGCAGCATGTTTTTGAATAATTTCGGTTGTACCATCATTCGAAAAATTATCGACAACAATAAGATTGAAAGCAAAGTTAGTTTTTTGCGACAACACCGACACAATAGCATCTTCGATTGTTTTTACACGGTTACGCACAGGAATAATTACCGAAGCTTCGACAGGAAAATTACTTTCGTCGAACGAAATTTTTGTAAATTCGGGTGCCAAATAAGCACCAATGCATTTTAAATGGTCGGTACAAGCCTCTTCCATTTCAATTTGCACTGCGCGATTTTTAGGGTCGACATAATCGAAAATTTTCTCGCCACTTTTGCGTGTATCAAACTCCACTTCGGTGTACAAATATTCGTTCATGTGAAAGAGTGGCGCTTTTTGCGATACTTTGAGGCGCAAATTGTACAATCCAGCAAATTTATAATCGGCACTTGTTTCGGCAACAGCCTCTTTCAACAAAGCAGCATTGTAAAACAACACCGATCCAAAATTAAAATCGTCGCGCAAGCTACCCGCTTGATAGTCGATAACAGGTAAATTTGAGCGCACACCATCAACCAACTGATAATAATCGGCATAAACCATACCTGCAGCTGTGTCGGCAGCAATGCCAGCAAAACGCTCGAGCGCATATTGGCCCAATTCGAGTGTAGTAAATTTGGTGTAAATCAAGCTAAATTTCGCATCGGAATGTGCAGCGATTGTTTTCACAGTTTGTGCACTTTGAAGCGAGTCGACGGTCAGCATTTCGCAACCATCAACACTTTCAGCTTGAGCATCGGTCGACAACAAATAAATTTTGTTGACCAATTCGGAAGCCAACAGTTGCGAAACAGTGGCTTGAGCCTGCAATTTATCCTTGTAGGCAATAAAACAATTGATTGTTTTCATTCTATGTTTTTTTTAGTTTTAATATTCAAATATCAGTTATAAGATAACACTTCAGCATCATGAAATTTGTGTAATGATAAGCAAAATGAATGACTTGTAGTAAGCAATTTACGAAACATTAGTAATTTATTTTATATTGAACAAAAGCCTCAATAGCTTCGTACGATGCCAAGCCCAATTGTGCATAAAGTGCAGCAGTAGCACGGTTTCTGTCTTCGGAACGTTGCCAAAACAAACGCTCGTCGTTGCCCATGAAAGGCGCACTCTCCATTTGCGATTGATGGCGAAGTATCGAAACACGCTTGTTGCGCAACTCCTCAGGACTAATTGGCACAGCCATTTCAATATGGTCGATTTCCCACTCTTTCCATGCACCACGATACATCCACACACGGCAATCGGCCATATAAGCTTCGTGTTTTAACTCTTCGATAGCAGCAAGTGCAGCGTCCAAGCAAACCTTATGCGTACCGTGTGGATCGGCCAAGTCGCCAGCCACATAAATTTGATGTGGTTTCACACGTTCAATCAATGCCTTAATAATATCGATGTCGGCTTGTGTGAGTTCGCCTTTTTTTACTGTACCCGTTTCGTAAAAAGGTAAATTGAGGAAATGCACATTTTTCGATGGCAAATTCACGTAACGACATGCTGCTTTTGCTTCACCACGACGAATAAGTCCTTTAAGCTCAAGAATATCGCGTGTATCGAGGTCGCCTTTTTGTTTTTCCTTTAACAAAAAGTCTTTGAATTGCGAATATTTCTCTTCAAGAACAGAATTATCTTTGTCGAACAATTCTTTGAAACCTTTTACAAATGCAAGGAAACGAATCACTTCATCGTCGGCTACAGCAATATTGCCCGATGTTTGATAGGCCACATGTACATTGTGCCCTTGGTCGATAAGTCGGCGAAAAGTACCACCCATCGAAATCACATCATCGTCGGGGTGCGGACTAAAAATAAGCACATTTTTGGGGAATGGCAGTGCACGTTCAGGACGGTGGGTATCGTCGGCATTGGGCTTGCCACCTGGCCATCCCGTAATGGTATGTTGCAAATCGTTGAATATCTTTATATTTACATTATAAGCCGAACCATATATAGCCAACAACTCGCTCAAACCATTATCATTATAATCTTTGTTGGTGAGTTTTAATATTGGTTTTTGAGTGTTTTCGCACAACCACACTATGGCGCGACGAATAAGTTTATCGTCCCACTCGCACGATGTTACAAGCCAAGGCCTACTAATGCGTGTAAGTTCGCTAGCAGCAGGTAAATCGATGCAAATTTTGGCATTGTTGTGCGACTGCAAGTACGATGCAGGCATTGCTTCGTTCATTTTCGACTCGATGGCCGATTGAATAACGCCAGCTTTGTGTTCGCCCCAAGCGGCTAAAACTATACGCTTTGCTTTTAATATTGTGCCAATACCCATTGTGATAGCACTTATGGGCACAAGGTCGGTTTTACCAAAAATTTCGGCAGCATCTTTACGCGAAAGTTCGTCGAGCAAAATAAGTCGCGTAGGTGAATTAATGAGCGAACCTGGCTCGTTGATTCCGATATTGCCCGAACGGCCTATGCCTAAAATTTGAAAATCGATACCACCCAAGGCTTCAATTTTTTGTTCAAAAATTCGACATTCAGCTATTATATCCTGCTTGTCGACATGCACATTGAGCGAAATTATTTTTTCGGGTTGAATATTAAGTGGCGCAAACAACAATTCGTTGAGTTTGGCCATACAACCTTGTTTTGGATTGTTGAGCGGATAAAACTCGAACAAATTGATAAAATACACTTGATCGAAACTCAAACGCTCGTGTTTTTGCAAACGCACCAATTCGTTGAAAATACCAACATGCGTTTTTCCGTTGGTGATACCAATAACTGTATTTTCATTACGTGCTTGTTTTGAGCGAATAAGTTCGGCTATTTCTGTAGCAATACTAACAGCACCTTGGTTTTCATTTTCGAAAATTTCGGTTTGAATTTTTTCGAAACGAGTAACACGCGAAAGTTCAAAAACATCTTCGGGCTGATAGTACTTTTTGGGGATACGAGTTAGCGTAATTTGTGAGCTTAAATTAGAGATCATTTCGTTTGATTTTTAGTTTGTATTTATAATTATCCTGAAATGCAAATTTCGTATAGATATTTTAAGAAAAAGCCAAACTTGCACTTGCAACATAAATTAAACTTTTATGCCAGTAAAAATCCGAATTTTCTTTCAATGACTATATACTTCATTGTAACAATGTACACTAATACCTTTTATTTAGCATGCAAGTGAATGATTATTGCCTTACAAATAAAAGTATTTCGTATTTTGTAGCACATGTAATTGCTCAATAAAAAAGCAAGTTATCATTACAAATCGAGTGCAAAAATAGTAATAATTTTGTAAAACCAAGCAATCTATGCAAACGTTTGCATTTTTTTCGTCATTTTTTTATTTTTTATTTGGCTAATCAAAAGTTTTTGACTTATTTTGCAGCATATTAAAAAAATATTTTATTAAATCATCAGCAATATGACATTAATAGCCGATAGTGGATCAACAAAGACAGAATGGCACTTAGTTAATTCTGAAAGTAAAACACAACAATTTTTAACTAAAGGAATCAATCCATTTTTTCAAAACGAAAAGGATATCGTATTCGAAATTGAAACCTCACTACTACCATCGCTTGCAACAACAGCAATAAAAGCCATACATTTTTATGGTGCTGGCTGTTCGTTTCCCGAAAAAAAGCTTATTGTAAGCAAAGCTTTGGGCAGTGTATTCAAAAACGCAATTATCGAAGTAGAGAGCGACCTTACAGGTGCCGCACGTTCATTATTTGCACAAAACGAAGGCATAGCATGCATCATGGGCACAGGCTCAAACTCGTGCTATTACGATGGAAAAAACATAACACGCAATGTATCGCCACTGGGCTATATACTTGGCGACGAGGGAAGTGGCGCAGTACTTGGCAAAGCACTCGTATCCGACTGCCTTAAAAATCAATTGCCCAAAACAATCATCGAGCAGTTTTTTAGCACATACAATACTTCGCCTGCCGAAATATTAGAAAACGTGTACAAAAAACCATTCCCGAATAGATATCTGGCCTCGTTTTCGCCATTTTTACACAAAAACATCGACAACGAACATATATATAATATTGTATATAAAAGTTTTGATGCATTTTTTGCCCGCAACATTCAACAATACAACAACTACCAACAGCTACCCATAGCATTTGTAGGGTCGGTGGCGCATTACTTCGAAAACATATTGCAAGATGTAGCACGCAAACACAATTGCACAATAAGCAAAATTGTAAAAAATCCAATCGATGGAATGATACAATATCATAAACTTTAAAGCAATTACAAAGAGTTAAAAAACATCCGTTTATAAACAATTTAAGGCCTTTTCGACTTATAATATTTAAGTTGAAAAAGTTCATAAATAATACAAGAAAACATACATCATATGGCATTCGAAAAAATAACTGAACAGAGCTCACTACACAACGATTTAGATCAAAAGTCGGTAGGACAACTGCTGATAGAAATGAACGAAGAAGACAAAAAAGTAGCTTTTGCGGTAGAAAAAGCAATACCGCAAATCGAAAAACTTGTTGAACAAATTGTTGTGCGCATGAAAAATGGCGGACGCATATTTTACATGGGCGCTGGCACTAGTGGCCGACTTGGCGTACTCGATGCATCCGAAATTCCACCCACTTTTGGTATGCCTCCGCATTTGGTAATTGGCCTCATTGCAGGTGGCGAAAAAGCACTACGCAACCCTGTTGAAAATGCCGAAGACGATATGCAAAAAGGCTGGGAAGAACTTTTGGAACACAAAATCAACATCAACGACACCGTTGTTGGCATAGCTGCCTCGGGCACAACACCCTATGTAATAGGAGCATTACGCAATGCACGAGAAAAAGGCATACTCACAGCATCGGTATCGTGCAACCCCAACTCGCCCATTGCACAAGAAGCCGAGATAAAAATTGAAGCCATTGTAGGTCCCGAATTTGTAACCGGCAGCACACGTCTAAAATCGGGGACAGCGCAAAAACTGATATTAAATATGATAACAACCACCACCATGATTAAGCTCGGAAGAGTAAAGGGCAATAAAATGGTGAATATGCAATTGAGCAACAAAAAACTAGTGGACAGAGGTACACGCATGATAGTTGACGAAACAAACATGGACTACCTACAAGCGCAAAACTTATTGTTGATTCACGGGTCTGATAAAAAAGCTTTAGAGTTTTACAGCAAACAGCATATGTAAATATTTATTAACGTAATAAAAAATGATATTAAAGTGCGGTGCAAACGTTTGCAATATGGATATTAATTCGTTTATTTGCACAATCTATTACTAAAGCATCGCACAAAAAAGAAACAAATTATTGAAATTCAAATAAATACAAACATTTCAAAATGAACAGAATCACATCAATACTGCTAAGTATATTTGTGTTAGCACAGTTTGCTATTGCACAAAAGACTACCATCAGCGGTGTAGTTACGTCGAAAGATGACGGGCTGCCCATTATTGGCGCTTCGATTGTAGAAAAAGGCACAACGAATGGCACCATCACCAACTTTGATGGCGAATACAATATCTCGGTTGAAAAAAATGCAACACTAATTTTCAGTTATGTCGGCATGGAATCGAAAGAGATAAAAGTTGGCGCACAAACAAAAATCGACATTATCCTTCAGAGCAACGCCATAGCCATCGACGAAGTTGTGGTAACAGCCATGGGCGTAAGGCAAGAGAAGAAGAAATTAAATTTTGCGGTACAGAGTGTAAATGCTGATGAAATAACCGACAGCCGTTCGGCCAATTTCGTATCGTCGTTACAAGGTAAAATATCAGGTGTAAATGTAACAAATTCGGGTGGTTCGCCCAACGCTGGCACTCAAATTGTGTTACGTGGTGTTTCATCAATCAACCCTTCACAAAACAACGAACCTCTGTTTATAGTAGATGGCATGCCAATTTCGGGCGGTGCATCAGGCGCATCTGCCATTAACCCCAATGATATTGAAAATGTAACCGTACTGAAAGGAGCTGCTGCAGCTGCACTATATGGACAAGAGGCCGCCAATGGTGTGATAATGGTAACCACAAAGCAAGGTAAAGTTGGAAAACTATCAACTTCGTTCAATGCAAGTTTACAAACAGATGAAGCAACACGCTTACCAAAAATACAACAAATGTTTGGCCCTGGAGCCTTAGGTTTTTACCGTCCACTTACTGGAGGAGGCTGGGGCCCAGTACTGAGCAAAGATGAGGTAATTTATGATAATATTGGAAATTATTTCCAAACAGGAATGTATCAAAAATATGATTTGAGCATGAATGGAGGCACCGATAAATTTCAAGCTTATGCATCGGCCAACTATTCGAGTAACAAAGGTATTGTACCCGATGATTACCTTAATCAATTTGGTATTAACTTAAAAGGAACATTTAAAATTACGTCCAAACTCGATGGTAGTATAATTGCAAATGTGCAAAACAAAACATATCGTGGTGGCGGTAGCATTGCATCGGTTTACACCTGGCCAATAAACGATGACATAACCGATTACGAAGTTTTAGGTTGGCCACGTTTCCGATATTTAGCAGAAACAAACAAGGCCGAATCGCCAATTAGTCCGCTTTGGAGTAGAAATAAAGACAAAAATCTCAACACTTCGACAAGAACTTTACTTCATGGGTCGTTAACATTCAAGCCTATTCGTAATCTTGAAATCACAGGACGTTTAAGTTATGATCAAAACTACTATAATTTTGATGGTTATGCGGTACCACGCTTCGACGACTCAGTGATTTTGCCCAACGCCCCAAAAAGCGAAAACTACGCAACACCCGAATTATTTGCTATTGCTCAAAAACAATACAATGATTATTACAACTCGGTACCCTATTTTAGCGAAGAAAGAATTACGAGCGTAAAAACAAATGTCGATACACGCGATTTATTTGGTGTATATCAATTCAACAACAGCAAAAGCGATATGGTTACCGCTTCGTTATTAACGAATTACAAAATTGAACTAAATTCCGATTATACAATTGAGTTGTTGGCTGGTAGCGAAATAAAAAGTCGAAACAGTGTTTCGGCAGGCTTAAAAGGTCGCGACTTTATAATCCCAGGCATTTATAGTATGTCGAACGTAAACGAAGTGCAGCGCGTTTCGGATGTAACTGTTGACCACCGACAAATACGCAATGCAGGTATTTATGGTGAGCTCCGCGGCGATTACAAAGGCGTAGCAACATTAAGTGTAACATCGCGTTGGGATTGGTCGTCGACTATTGAACAAAAATTCAACCCTTATTATTATCCGTCAATTACAGGAGGTTTAATATTCTCAGAACTCTTTGACCTTGCCAATAACACCTTCAACTACGGCAAGTTAAGAGGTAACTGGGCACGTGTAGGAAAAGATGCTCCTCCTTATCTATTCGACCGAAAGTTTACTCAATACCCTACGCTACCCGATGGTTGATATGGTGCTGACCCTTCAAAGTCTGTAGCAAGTCAGTTGATTCCCGAACTATCAGATTCATGGGAAATTGGTATGGATTTCAGATTTTTCAACAACAAAACAAAACTTGACATAGCTTATTATTCAACAAGTGTAAGTAATCAAATTGTAACTGTTCGTGTATCACCAGCATCGGGATATATTTTACAAACGCGTAACGAAGGTAGCATTGCCAACCGAGGGATTGAATGGACCATTGACCAAGAATTATTGAAAAACAGAAAAATTAGTTGGTCGGCAGCTATTAACTTTGGTCTAAATCGAGGTACTGTGCTCGACTTACCCGATGACTTGGTTGAGATTCAGGGCACTCAATATGGTGATATTTTCCCAACAGCATACTTAAATGGGTCCACTACAGCCATATCAGGGCGTGACTATTTACGCACATCCGATGGACGTATTATTGTAGGTGAAGATGGTAAACCTAAAATAAACCCAACCAAAAGTGTCATTATTGGTAACCGCGAACCCGACTTCATGGCAGGTTTAACATCGCGTTTCAAATATGGCAACTTTACTGCAAGTATGTTACTCGATGGCCGTATGGGGGGCGATGTTGTAAATGTAACTGGTCGTGGATTATGGTCGGCTGGCATGCACAAATCGCTCGAGTTTTACCGTGGTCGTCAAATAGTATGGGATGGAGTGGTTGAGCAACCCGATGGAAGCTACAAACAAAACACAACCCCCATTACATTAGACAATAGAACTATTAGTGAATCGTATACAGGCGTTAGTTCGAACTTTATTGAAAAAGCAAGTTACCTTAGATTAAGTTATATAACACTATCATACGACTTTGCCAAACTACTTCCAAAAGAAGGCAGTTTAAAGGGGCTAACAGCTTCAATAACAGGCTCAAACTTATTTTTATTAACAAAATACTCAGGCTCCGACCCACAAGTAAATGCAAACACTTCGGGAGGAGGTACCGGAAGTATGGGTATCGATAATTATCCAATACCTGGAACAAGAAGTTATAATTTCACTATTAGTGCAAACTTTTAAAAGTTGAAAATCATGAAAATGCTAAAAAAAATATCAATTATACTACTAGCTTTAAGCACATTAACTTTTAGCTCGTGCGAGGATTGGTTCGACATAAATACAAGTCCAGACAATCCTACAACAGTAACAGCCGACCAAGCACTTCCATTGCTAGTATTTTACGCTTCGCAAATTTGTTACGACCATGCTGAGTATGGTATGTATTTATCACAGGCACTTACAACAGGCGGTCGTAGTCAGACAGGATCGTTTGCCTACAAATCGGGTTGGGAATTTCTTACTATGAATCGTCACCCACAGTGGCGTCGACATTTTTACGACATAGGAGTAAATGCCAATGCTTTGATTGAAGCTGCCGAAAAGATTGATTCGCGCAATTTCATATTAATAGCACGAAGTATTAAATTGCATTCAACACTTCTTACCACCGATGCATTTGGCGACATGCCGCATTCGCAAGTTTACAAATCGAACTCACCAAGTTACGATAAACAAGAAGACATATATAATTGGATGCTACAAGAAGCCGATGAATTGATAGGGCTTTACAACAACCCTGCGTGGGTAAACAACCCTAGCAATATAATAATTTCAAAAAAAATGGACCGAATATTCGAGGGTGATTTGGGTAAGTGGCGTGCATTTACAAAGGCCTTAAAAGCACGAATTATGTTACGTAAACTACCCAACTGGGATAACACTGTTGCTACATCGAACAGCATTATTGCAGCTGTTGACGCAGCATTGAATGACCCTTCGTATGCCGATGCAATTTATCAATATGATGGTGGAACAACAGAAAAGAACTGTCCATGGGGCCCTGCACAACCAAAATTAAACTTAGGTTGGGCACAAGCACGCGAAAACTTATTGGCCGAAGCCATTCCATCTCGCTTTCTTACATATGCTCTTTTAGGTGCTTATCCCAACAATCGCAACTCACGTGGTTTGGCTTTGGACCCACGCGCAGTACAACTAATGACACCACGCATCGACGACAAAAGTTTATTGATATTGCGATTTCTCGATAACAATATTGGCATGAACACTTCGATGCGACTCACTTATTACCCTGATTTATATGCAACTAATGGAGGAAATCCATATACAAAAAACAATGGATACATTATGCTAATGTCGGAAGAAGAACTTCTATTTATGAAAGCCGAAGCACAATATTGGAGCGGCGACAAAACAGCAGCATACCACACAACTGTTGCAGCAGTAAAGAAAAACATGGAACGTGTAGGCGTAAAAACCGACAACGCATTATTATTAACATATTACAATAAATTCTTCGAAATAAAACTACCTGGCGAAGCTGTTTTTACGATTGCCGACCTCATGCAACAAAAATACGTTGCCATGTATATGCAACCCGAATTGTGGACAGATATGCGTAGATACAATTACAGTAGCAAAAGCAACGGCATTGCCTATGACGGTGTATATGTATATACAGTAACAAATTGTCATGATGGCACAAATGGTGTTGCAGCAACAAATTTCAAAGGAGAGTTTTCGTTAACACGTCCGTTTAATTTGTACGATGCATACTGGATGACGCCTGTAAACTTTGGAGTTAATGCACGATTTTCGCCCAATGCTTGGATTACAAGATTGAACTACGACCCCGAAACAGAGGACAAATACAATCGGAAAGAATTGGAAAGACTAGGAGCATTTAAGAATCCCGATTGGTTAAGAAAACGTATGATTTGGGCTCAAAAAGGAAACACCTCAGCAGTTACATCAGCCGACCCAACCGAGTGGAAATAAATCGAGTAGATATTTGAAAATTATAAATCATTAAAATGTTTCAACACAATGAAAAACATTAAAAAATATATCGTATTGCTTGTTTTGCCATTTGTATATATGGCATGCGACATAAACGACCCTATGGACGAAGTAGTGCTTGTTGGCAAAATGGCACCTCATGTATATTGGGAAGTTGGAAGTAGTACCGTTAACGCTGGCAGCAATGTACCCTTTAAAGTACAGTATTATTCAACATCAGAAACTGCTATTGATCGTTTAGAAGTTTGGTACACGGTATTTGAAGAAGAATCGAAAGTTGTATCATGTCCATGGACACAAACATTCAACTACAATGTAGTACTAAATAAAAACTCCCAAAAACGAATCAATCAAAAGATTGCATCTTTTACACACAACAGTGCCAATTGGAACGACACATTGCGTGCATACTATTTCGAGGGTGCTTTTCCTACAAGCAACACATTGTCAAATATCAACTGGGTAAAACCATCGACATTTGACCAAGATAAAATGATTAGTTATTTTGGAGCAAACTTCATGACACAATTCAAAGATAGTTTATACAAAATGATGAAAGTGACCGACTTTCAAAAAATGTATTTAGGATTAAATCTTGTCGAAAATTTCAAGATATACCTCGACTCTACAAAAAACGAGAATACGGGAGCTTATGATTATCATTTCCCAAAAAATGCGCAAGGCGAAAGCCCTGTTCCGCAAGCCATTGTTGATATTTACAAAACAATACCGTTTCAGGATTTGATTTTCAATCCAACAACCAACACATTTGATGTCGAATTTAACAGGTCGTATAAAATTAACGCTACAATACGGGCATACGACAAAGAAAACGTGTTTGGAATTTCGATGAGTAGTGATATTTCGTTAAACTAATAAATGCAGATTACCATGAAAGCATTCAGCAAATATAAACAGATACTGTTAATTCTGACTCTCATAATTTTCGCCACTTCGTGTGTCGACACACTTCCCAAGATAGAGGATTTACCTAGTGCCGACGTTTCGTTTGAGTATTTGGTAAAAGATAACTCATACCAACTCGACTATTATGTGGGGGCAAGCATTGAATTTACAAGCACATCAGCAAAACAAGGGGTTCACACTTGGGATTTTGGCGATGGCAACAGTGCTACAGGCAATGTTGTAACACATAAATACACAACTGCCGGCACCTTTATTGTAAAATTAACCATCGAGGGTGTGGGCTTCATTTCGCAACCCGTCTTTGTAAGCGACATACGCCCAATACTTTCGTTGCAACCTATTGTTGGTGGCATATGCGAAGTTTTAACAACCGCTGTAGGATTCAATATGGAACTTCCAAATCCTGAGCAGTTGACCGAAGAGTATACTTGGATTTTCCCTTTAGGTACAGTTGATGCACAAGGAAACCCTATTAGTATTTTTAATGGAAAAGACCCCGGCAAAGTTAAATTCAGCAATGTAGGTTCGCAACGTGTACGTTTACAAGTAAAATTAGGCGGACGCACATTGCAAGAAGGCGTTTTAAACGTACCAGTAGCTTACAATCAAGCTGTACCCACATTGTATTACGCAGTAAAATCGGGCAATATAATGGCGCTTAAACTTGCAGGAACAGCTCCTGTGGGCATGAAAATATTTCCATTCGACATGGGGGTAAAATCGGGTCAACGTCCGCTGAACATATTATTCAACGACACATCATTGTATGTAATTGATGCCGGACGTCAGTTTACGTTTATAAACGATGCTGATGGCAACATGGGCGACGGACGCATATTTGTAATGTCGAAATCAGGTGCAAAAGTTGAAACCATGCTTACCAATACAGGTGCAGCCTTTAGCGACCCTTTTTATGGTTATATCGAATCGGGCAAGTTGTATTTTGCCGACCGTAACACTGGCATTGCTACTATTTCGCTCACAGATCGTAATCGTTCGTTATCGCGAGCCGACTTTCCATATTTTGTGCAAAACGATAAGTTAAGTTATTACGGACAAGGCTTAAGTTTTGGAGCAATGAATGCAGGTTTTGGAAAAGTAAACGGCATATGGTATTGGTGCAAAACATTTAATGGCAATGGTATATTCCGCTTTGCAAATAGTGATATATTTAGCGCTGCAATACCAGCCAATACGCCTACTCCAAGTGCTGGAGTTGCACTCGAAGGTATGTCGCCAAAATCTTTTGTATGGGATGCGAAAAATCAATTGTTCTATTTCACAATATACGATACTGGTTTCGAAGGATTGTACCGATGTACTTTAGCACAACTCAATGCAATAAAATCACGCAACGATTTAAATCCATACAAACTAAAACTAGCCAACGGCAAAACAGTTACGCCAATAACTACACCTGGTTTAGGCGAAGGATCAACGGGCGAATTTATTGGCATTTGCCAGTTAGCACTTGACGAAAACGATGGTTCGGTTTACTTTGGTTTAAGATCGGGCGACCCAACAGTAAAATCAGGTCTCATGCGCTTTAATCCTGCAACTGGGTTTATCGAACATGTTATCGAAGACATAGAAGTGTTTGGCGTTTCGATAAATAAAACACAATCAAAATTATTTTAATAAGGTTTGGGTATTAAGGCTTAATGTTTTTAATGCACAAATAAATAATGTTTCAAATATAATTATCAATAATGAAATTAATTCAAAATAAAAATATCATGCTTAACGCCAAATCGCTTTTAAGCATTTGGGGTTTAGTGTTGATGTTATTTGTAAGTCAACTTAATGTTGCGCAATCGCCTAAGCGCGAAATGCGCGCTACTTGGCTTACCACTGTTTGGCGTCTCGACTGGCCTTCGGTGACGGTGCCAAAGGCAACAGGGAACAACGAAGCGCAAAGACAAGCAGCGATACAAACTCAAAAAAACGACCTGATACGCATACTCGATGCATTAAAGGCAGCCAATATGAATGCTGCATTTTTTCAGATTCGTAGCATGTGCGATGCCATGTATCCATCGTCATACGAACCTTGGAGTCAGTTTATATCGAGTGAGCGAGGCGCCGATCCGGGTTACGACCCTTTGGCTTTTGCTATCGAAGAGGCTCACAAGCGAGGAATTGAATTACATGCTTGGCTCAACCCCTATCGCTATTCCACTTCGCAATCGACACATGGCGAACTTGCCAATGATTATTTTCATACCAACCGCGATTGGTTGTTGGCTTATGATAGTTATCAAAAAATTTTAAATCCAGGCTTACCCGAGGTGGTAAAACAAATAAAAAAAGTGGTAGGCGAAGTTATCAACAATTATGATGTTGATGGAATAATTTTCGACGATTATTTTTATGCCTATGGCGGCACAAGCAACACATTGGATGCAGCAGCACAAGCGCTTTATCGGCCTGCAGGAAAAGATTTGGGCGATTGGCGACGCGAAAACGTGAATCGTATGATAGCGCAAGTGTACGACACGATACAAAAAGTGAAGCCACATGTCACATTTGGTGTTTCGCCATTTGGCACTTGGACTACCGATGTTAACATTGCTGCTTCGCGTGGCATCACACTTCCTTCGGGAGTGGGAACAACGGGCGACATGTACAAACAAATATACTGCGACCCAGTAGCTTGGCTCGAAGAAGGTACTGTCGACTATATCTCGCCTCAATTGTATTGG
>CAZEVV010000004.1:0-9017 GCA_964515675.1 uncultured Paludibacter sp.
CGATATATTGCAGTAAAATAAATACATAATGGTTTTTCAGCAGAGCCTAATTAATTATTATTATTTTTGTTTTTCTATCGAAAACAATATTTTATCTATCAAAGTTGAATTATTATAAATTATCTATCAGTTTAAAAATGAAAGCATTAAACGTTTTGTTTTTGTTAATGGCATTAGCTACTTTATCGGTAGCACATGCGCAAACGCGCTATTATTTCAATGTAAGTTTTAAAAACAAAAACAATACAACTTACAGCCTCGCCCAACCCGAAGCTTATTTGTCGGCACGCGCCATCGAGCGTCGCACGGCTTTTAATGTGCCTATCGACTCTACCGATTTGCCTGTGAATCAAACTTATGTGTCGCAAGTGGTGGCGCTGGGTACGGTTGTAAACAATCGCTCGAAATGGCTCAATAGCATTACTGTGCACATGACCGATAGCACCATAGCGCAACAAATACGCGCACTTCCGTTTGTGAAAAAGGCCGAATACACTGGCCTGCGCGCATCGGGCGCTCCCGTAAAGCAAAATGCAAAATTACAACAAGAAAGCACCATCGACTATGGCACTGCCAACAATCAGATTGAGCAAATGAAGGGTAAATTTATTCACAGCCTCGGTTATACTGGTGCAGGTGTAGTAGTGGCTCTGCTCGATGCTGGTTTTCGCAATGTAAATACAAATCCCGGTTTTGATAGCTTGCGCTTGCAAGGGCGCTTGTTGGGGACTAAAGATTTTGCTGTGCCGGGCAATAATGTGTACAACGAAGATGCCCATGGCGCCAATGTGCTTTCCATTATGACAGGCCGCCTTGTGGGTGATACGCCCTATGCAGGTACAGCACCGCATGCATCGTATTGGCTCATACGCACCGAATATGCGGCTACCGAATATATGAACGAAGTCGATTTTTGGGTGTCGGGCATCGAGTTTGCCGACTCGGTAGGGGCCGAAGTTGTAAATTCATCGTTGGGCTACACCACTTTCGACGATCCCAAAATGAATTATACTTATGCTCAGCTCAACGGCAATGTGTCGCGGGCAAGTATAGCAGCGGGCATGGCGGCCAACAAAGGCATTTTGGTGTGCAACAGTGCTGGCAACGAGGGTAGTTCGGCCTGGAAATTTATTGGTGCACCGGCCGATGCGCACAATATTTTTGCCGTAGGGTCCAACGATGCCAGTGGTTTGCCAAGCGCCTTCACCTCCTTTGGCCCAAGTGCCGACGGACGTACCAAGCCCGAAATATCGGCGCAAGGTTCGCTCACAGCATTAATCAATAGCAGTGGCACACGCTCACAAGGCAATGGCACTTCCTATTCGTCGCCTGCATTTGCGGGCATGTTGGCTTCGTTTTTGCAATACTACAAAACACAAAGCGCAACACGCAGTGTAGCTACCATTCGCAATGCCATCATACAAAGCGCTAGTCTTTATGATAGTCCAACTTCGCGCCTTGGCCACGGCATACCCAATTTCGAAACAGCTTACACTTTGCTCAACGCGCAACTCACCGCGGTAACGCCCACTAAATTGGGCGACTTTGCCCTTGTGCGCCAAAGTCACAACAAGCTCATCGTTACGCTGCCCCACGAGACAAGCACCCAAGCCACCCTGCAAATTTTGTCGGTGCACGGTAAGTTGTTGCATAGCCAAGCCTTGCACGCACAGCACAACAACATAAGCACCGCCACCCTCAATCCTGGTCTTTATATCCTGCGCCTACTAAGCAGCAATGGCCACGAGCAAGTAACCAAATTTGTGAAGTGAGTGGGGGAGAGGTGAATGTTTGATATTTGTTGAATGGGATTTTACTTAAATGGCTCTTTTCTGAGTTTTTACGACTGGTGTCGGGTGCAAGAAGCCGTGAAAGTAAAACCCGAATGTTTATCGCTCCAAAACCTGATACAATTCCGACAAGCTAACAGCAAAGCAGCCTTGCTTATAGTATAAAGTAGGCGTAACTTCAATAATTTGTAAACCCTTTGCGCATCTTACCGAAAGGTAATTTGCGGTACAAATTAATCGCCAGGATTAATTCATTATGTGTAAAGAATGTTTGACAGACTTTTATGTATTTAATTATTGTGTTTGATAGTTGTTTTTAATTCATCAAGGTTTTTCTTATGTTTTATAATATCTCTCCTTATTTTTTTACACAAATCAGAATCAAAATTTAATTGTTCATTCTTATTGGAAAAGAACTCACTACCATTCTCGTCTATTTCTAAAACAGCGTGAGCAAATTTATTACGAATGCTAATCACTTCTGTTTTAAATTCATTTATAAAATCATTTAATCCTTTCTTCTGAATAATTGTTGATAAAACATTTGCTCTTTGATTTGAAGTGAGAAGTAGAGGGACTTTAATAATTTTATTTATGTTGTTGTTGTTTTGGCATTTGGTAGCAAGATTGTATTTTTCTCCAAAGTAAGAAACAAGTTCATTGTACAATTTTACTCTTGCCTCATCATCATTGTTTATAACATAGTCGTTGACCATTTCTAAAGTTTGTTGATCTAATAAACTCGTTTCATGCATTATCATTCCACGCATTGATACAATATGTTCAAATTTTGAAATAGTTAGAGCAATTAATTCCTCAATTTTACTCAATAATCTATTATGATATCCCGCGCCCTCTAATATATAAAAGCTTATTCTACTACTATTTGCTAATGGGACATTTCGAAGAGCTGCGTTTGCAGAATAAAAGAAAACTTCTGTGAGCACATTTTTATCCATACGAATAAAATCAATTACTTCATTACCATGACTATCGTTTAAACTATAATCAGTAATTACCAAATCAAACGTCCCATTTTCATTGAATTTACTTTTAAATTCATCAAAATCTTCTGCTGTTTCAAATTGCACATCGAAAAACTTTTCTGCAAGAAAATTTTTAATGGCATTTATATTATTTTGAAAAGGTCTTTCATTAATCTTATCTTCGACCCAAATAATTTTGTAATTTAATTTCATAATGGCATTTTCATAATGAATTCGACGCCTCTGGTTTTATTAGTATTTACCTCTATCGTACTATTATATTTATCAAGTAAGTTTCTAACCATATATAATCCTATTCCAGATCCAGATGTCTGGCTATAACCAAATTCAAAGATTTTATCAGAAATCTCTGTTGGAATGCCATCACCATTATCTCTGTACGTCAAAATAATATTTGAACTATTTTTGCTCCAGAACAATTCAATCAAATTTGCATTTGCCTTTTGCGAATTAGAAAAAAGATTATCAAATAAAACGGTAATTTCAAACGGTCTAAATTTTAGCGTTTTTTTTAAGTTAAAGGTATTGTATATTTTTATAGATATGTGTCTGTCTTGATGAATAAAAGATTTTACAGGTATATATATGTGCTCAATATACTGATTTATAAACTGAATGACATCCTCTGTGATTCTTTCTGCATCTTTATTAAATCCAGCTTTGGTTACATACCTTGATGCACTTAGAATTCTTTGTACCTCGAAACTTATATCTTTAATGCTTTCAATAATCTCATCTTTAGGACGATTATCATTAATTGAATGAATCAATTCATCCAAATAATATGAAACATTACCTGCAGTATGAACTATCTGATGTTGAAGACTCAATAAATCAACTGTTTCAGTTCCGACAACAGAGTCTCTAAATAAGTTTTTGGCAATTTCTTGATCTAATTGCCCAGATAATTCTTCATTCTCTATTAATTTCTCAAACGCCTCGTTTTCTGCTTCATCTTTTATCTCTTTTAACTTAATAATCTCATTTTCTACAGATTTTATTTTGCGTTGCACATCTTCTGCTGATATTGAGCCTTCTTGAAGTCGCTTTGAAAGTTCTGTTAAAGTTGTTTTGGCAGATTTTTCTTGTTTATTATCAAGAATCCGAAAAATCTCAGGTGATACTTCATATGATAATATATTTGAGGATTTAGTTAGATTTTCTATCAAGTCTTTTATAGCTTTCTGTTTATCTTCATTCTCTAGTAAAATAAAATCATCGTTTGAGAGTTCATTACCCCAAGATATAATATCTATTCCATACTTTTCTAATCTCTTTAATGTTGTGTAAAACCATTCAACTAATTCAATATATGCATTTGTTTTTATTAAACCATCACCTCTACTAGATGTTTCTCTTAAATCATCATTAGATTCTCCAATCGATATATAGCCCATTACATCTCTGGTTCCTAAATATCGATTATATCCCTGAGTTTTTCTGTTATCCATTTTAAATGGATCTTCTCCTCTTTCACCGTATGGATATACCCTCAACCCATTTTTATATACAAAAATATGCCCATATTCAATTGGGCTAATTCCCATTCTTCGACTAAAAGTTATTTTTGCAGATCTATTGAGGAAATATATAACAAAATCAATATCATATAGATAAGTCAAAGAGTTTCGTTCTTTAATCGTATAAACTAGTTTGCCACCTTCATAAAGAGATGTTTCGATTATCCCTAGTGATTTATCAAGTATTTTTGATGTTATTTTGGTTGTTTTTAAATCAAGCGTTTCAAATATTAGATTTTCAATCACACCATTTATTTTCTTTCGGTTGTCTGTTTCAAATTTATCTCTTTCAAGTTCATTTTCAACCTGCAAAATAATTACGAAATCATCATAGTTATTTAGAGTGTTTGGGTTAATTAACTTAGAAAGAGCATCTTTTAATTGGAGTATTTTGTCTCTGTTCCATTCACTCTTCAAATTTGAAATTTCTAAGACAGTCCCAACACTAATCTCATAATTACTTTCCTCAATAGTCTCATGTAATACACTAATATTTATAAACTCATCTTTCAAGTCCCCTTCAAATTTATCCCATTCGGTCAAAAGAGATTCTATTTTTGCATTTGGTTCGTCTTTAATTGTTTCCAGATATAATTCATGCCCTAATCTATCGCATGAAAAACGTCCGATACCCTTAGCCCCCGCATAAGCTCTTTTTACTTTTATCTTATCTCGGTAATCATAGTTATTATCTTCAGTTTTATCTCTTTTCGCAGAATAAGCAACAAACAACCATTTATTGATAAGGTCATCATAATTCATTCCCTTACCATTATCTTTGATTATTATTTTGGCATTCTCTGTATACAAATCGACAAAACAGACTTCGACTTTTGTAGCATGCGCATCATAAGCATTTTTCACCAACTCAAAAACAGCAATAAAGTCATCACTGATAAGATCACTACCAATGATATTTTTTAATGCTGAGCTAACTTTAAACCTTAATTGTTCTGCCATTATTTCAAAAGTTGTTTTAGTATAATTCCACCTTGCTCTGCGAACAACGGCGGAATAGCATTTCCGATTTGTGAATATCTAGGGACTTCTTGTGTGCGTCGTTTGCCACCAGTAGTGTATTTGCCTTGAAATTTATACCAGTCGGGGAATGATTGAATACGTGCATACTCACGAACTGTTAGGATGCGTGGTTCGGAATAATGTATATAATCATCGGGCAAAGTTGTTATTGTTGGCGTTTTACAGTCTTTGTCGAGCGGTATTATTGTGTGTTTTTTGATATTAAAATGCTCTCTTGTTTTAGCATCAATATCAAAGTTCTTTCTACAATTATTTAGTATAACTTGAAACTTAGCAACAATATCTTCTCTGTGCTTTGGAAAACGATGACTGTCTGCAATTTCATTCTCAACACCTAGTCTCATTAGTTTTTGATAACTACTCGAAATAGGTGCATATATACCCGCCTCGAACCTTTTCGTATCAGGAGATTCTTTCAATCCATTTTCTTTCAATAAATCAGAAATGGCATCTTCTAAATTTGTAGCTACTGACAAGTTCTTTTCCGAAAGAAAATTGTGTTTATTTTCTTGTATTCTAGAAAAAAACGTATTGGCAGTTTCTTGTGAGGCATTACTTAAATCTTTACGTACTCCTACCAAAATAAAACGTGTTCTTTTTTGTGGGACACCATAATCCCCAAAATTTACAAGCTGACCTTTTACGAAATATCCAGCATCGTTTAATTCATTTTCTACATATGATGCATATTCCTTACCTTTATCTTTGTTTTTTTTAAACTCCAGAGTAAAGCCTTTTACGTTTTCAAAAAAGAGTATTTTTGGTTGGATAATCTGAATGAATTTTATGTATGAAGTAATCAAATTATTTCGTAGGTCATCTTCTCTACGTCGTCCAGCCATAGAAAAGCCCTGACATGGCGGTCCTCCTGCCACCAAATCCACTTTTCTGTTCAAACGGTTCAATTCTTTGCTGTAATTTTCAATAACAAAATCAATTTCCAAAGCTTGTTGTGGCAACCATTTTGGCCATGAGAAATGTTTTTTGTTTTGTATTAAGTTGAATTCAAGTGTTTTAAATGCATCAATGCTTTTTTCAATAGCAAACAATCCTTTCCAGCCAGCGTTGTGTAAGCCTAATGATAGACCACCACATCCAGCAAACAAATCAATGTATTTATAAGATTTTGTGCGCATTTTCTGAAATTTATGCAAATATATGAAAACAATTTGGTAAATTGTTATTCTTTTAAATCTATTTGTCTTAAAACGAGACAGTAATTATATATGTTATAAATGCTCCCTAGAAATCATGAATATTTTTTAAAATATGTTTTTCATATGCAAAGGATTTATCTCAAAAAATTTTATTTTTTTTGCTTTTTTTATTGTTGTGTGTGAAATAGATTTCTTAATTCAGTTTTTTCTTATTTTTTGCACGTGATAATACATTTTTATTTTATCTAACCAACTTTCACCACTGTTTTGCAACACGATTTTTGTGTACGATTTGTAGCAGTGTTAGGTAGTTTTAAAGTTCTGTTTTTCAATTGATTGTTTGTGAACTTCATCTGTTGTTTTTGCTGATTACTTGTTTTTTGTGCAATTTTCCATGAAAAATTTTTCTCGAATAACTATAAATTCCTTTTTGCAAATATCTCATCTAAATGATATTCAAGAAACAACTTGTTTGGTAAATACCTGTTTGGTAAAATAATTTTTTCATTTTCCAAATGAGAGAAGTATTTTACGTAGTACTCATTTTTGCTTTTCTTTTTTAAATCGGAAGAAATAATAACTTCAAATCTTTCATTTATTCCAATTAAGCCCTTATCAAATGCTTTATCATATAAAGCTGACAAGCATATTCCATTTTCAGGGTTCAATCTTTCGTCTTCGTTCTTTGACCAAGGAATTATGTGACTTGCAAAAAGTAAATCCGGTATATCGATTCCAGTTAATGCACATTTGCCAGAATAGTTTGCAACAACAATTTGTCTAAATACATTTTGATTTACTCTTGTTTTAACCTCTCGCAATTTCGTTTCTCCTTTAAGGTCTTTTATATCAAAAAGCAATTCACTAAACTTATTTTCAATTGTTTGATTTTCCTTTTCGGCTAGTATTCTTTCGCTTTCGAAAATAAGTGTTTCTTTATTTTGAAAAAACTCATCCCATATTGGTTGGCATTGTTTTTTTCCGCCAGGCATGCCGCCAACTCCTCTATTTTGGTGGTAGGGGTCGCACGAAGCAAAGTTAGTCAATCGTATCGCAATTGAATTCACACTCCTTCCGGTAATATTAGCAAGTTCAATAACTTCATGAGTTCTTGTGTGCATCTTGCCAAAAGGCAGTTTTAAATATAGATTAAATGCAAGTATTAATTCATCTCTTGTCCACAAATTTGATGTTCTCATTTTTTAGTATTCATTTGATAAAAATATTTTGATAATGGTAATCTAAAAACTCTTTTGATGGGAAGAATTTATTCGGCAAATCAATTTTCTGATTATCGAATTTTAAGAACAAATCCTTTACTGCAATTTCAGAAGTATACGCATCGAAATACTTTGATGTTCGAACTTTGAAGTCGGGTGTGATTGTAATAAAGCCCCTATCAAATGCTTTGTCGTGTATTGAGTTTAGGCATAATCCATTGTGTGGATTTAACCGATTTTTATCATCTGTTTTCCATGGGATAATATGGCTCGCAACTAAAAAATCGGGAATAGATAAGCCTGTAATACAGCATTTTTGATTGTATGATGACAAAATTGTACTTCTGAAAAACGATTGATTTACTCTCGTTTTTATAATCGATTCTTTTTCTCTTCCTAATGGTATATCTTGTAAGTCAAAATCAACAATATCTTCAATAGTTTTATTTTGAAATTCAGCTATTAATAATTCACTTTCGTATGCTAGCTTTTCCCAGTTTCCATAAAACTCATTCCAAACAACCTCTTCGAGTATAGCACCATTAACCAGTCCGGTTATACCTTGCTTTTTAAGTTCAGGATCTAAACGGCCAAAGTTTCCAACTTTCATATTCAATGCAGATGGAGTACGACCAATTATTTTCGCATACTTAATAATTGTTGCATTGGTTTTGCTGCTGCTTTTAAATGGTATTTTACAATACACATTAAAAGCTACTATCGTTTGTTCTTTTGTCCAAATATCATTTCTAGCCATTCACAACCTCCTTTATCTCAATATTCGTAACACAATAATCGCTCAAAACCTCATCTAAAAGTTTTTTCGTTATGTCTGAATTTCCGACAAGTACAGTTTTGAATATTTCAAGTCTATCGTCGGTCGTTAATTCATTTAGCTTCTCGTTGTCGCGAAAGAAGTGCATGAAATCGTCGCGTGTAATGTTTTTATAGTTCAACATATTGCTTTAGTTTATTATTGCAAGCAGTTTTACATATAATGCCTTGTGTGTAGTTGCTTAAATCAGACATAATTGTTTTATTTATAATGGTTTTGCGCAATAGCTAGTGATTTTGAATGCAGATAAGTTTCGGCTTTCATTTTTCGCACGTAAAATTACACAATTATTTCGTTACTCCTGCATTTTTTGTTGGTGTTTTGCAGCATGTTTTGTGGTGCACGGCTATGTGTGGTTTGTCGTTGATGTTTGTTTTTGGGTTTAATTGGAGGTTTTTGAACGGATTTATCATTCGCAATAAGCTTAATTGTAAGTGTGATTTTACA
>CAZEVV010000004.1:9117-48353 GCA_964515675.1 uncultured Paludibacter sp.
TTTCTCCATCGTGGAGAATGCTTTTGTAAGTGTGATTTTACATTTCTCCATCGTGGAGAATGCTTTTGTAAGTGTGATTTTACATTTCTCCATCGTGTAGAATAGCTTTTGTAATGTTTCGAAAGCGAGTAAATGTGTTGTGCAATGTTTGTTTTTGCGTATCGGTTTGCGCCTGATTTTTGGTTGTTTTTCAGTGTTTGGGTTCAATGTGATGGGTGTAAAAAAAAGCCCACAAATAGAGTTTGTGGGCTTTTTTATAAAGTCTGACTTTAGTTTGGTGCTCGCTTAGGCGGCACTTACATTGTCGGTGGTGTCGGTGGGGGTAACTTTGTTTTTGCTTTTTGCTAAATTTATCTCGTCGATACGAGTATAAATACTGTCGCGTAAGTTTTTTAGCTCCTCCGAGGGGTTTTTCTTATACAGCCAATCGATTTCGTCGAGCAGATTTTTAATGGCTACTTCCACTTCCGATCTTAGCTTTGAAGCCATTATAGCTGCATTCTTGAAATCGCCCCATTGCATATACGAAATTTCGTAGGTGCGATGCGCCACTTCGAGTTGTTGTAACTGGTTGGTAAGTTTCAAAGCCTCTACATCAGTAGTCAATTCGGCTTTATTGAGCCCCGCAATTATTTGTTTGTATATATAGGCCTGATCGGCTTTTCGGCGATTGAAAAATCGTGAGCCAAATCGATCTATTTCGGCATATAGCTTTTGTGCCGATGTTTTTGTTGCAGCATCGGGCGAAATGAGTAGGCCTTGCAAGTATTTTCGTGTTTCCATGTAAATTTCTTTGCGCCTTATAAATTCAATATCGATATTCTCGAATTTCTTTTTCTCATTTTTTGTGTTGGCTGCTCGGTAGCGTTCGCAAATTGCTACACAATGCGTGTAGTAGTCGGCGGTTTTAACTTCTGCTATTGCGCAGTTATCGATGCTATTGGTAATGCGCACTATTAGTGTGCCTAACGAATCGTTAGATAAACGGGATATTTTTGTTTTTGTTCCCATTGTTGTAAGTATTATTTGTTATTAAAAATATTGTCTTATTATTCCATTCGGAATAATATTTTGTCCGTTATTGTAATTGCAATACCTGCAAAGGAATGTGGCACGGACGAGTAAAATGAACAATATTATTTAACAGGGCAGGGGTAGGAGGAGGCGCCAGTAATGGCATCGAAGATATAGCCCGAACTGCTGCAGCAAAGTCCGAAAAATATCGAAAGTGAATGTATGCGTGTATTACGTAATACCGAAAGTTTTACCGTTGTTAATTGTGAGGCGTAAATGGTCAACCTTCGCATCAGTTCTCGGGTCGAAGCATTTATAAGTTCGTAAAGGGTTTGGGTGAGTACTGTAAGTCTTTCTTTTGTCGATTCGTATTCAACATCAAATGCAAAATCATTAACCGGAAATTTTTCGACTAGCAGATTGAACGCAATAACACCATAATTTTCAATTCCTTCAGATTTAAGCACATGCTCTCTGCTTACGTCGTAAGTAAGCTTTTCCATCCAATTCAACTCCTTGCGAGTTGTTCCAAAAACATAATCCTTGCTTTTGGGGTTGTACTTAATGAGCGATATGTTTAAACTTTTTTTCAAATAGAAATGTATTAAAAATTATATGTATTAAAAACTTAATTGGAGTCTTCAATTAATGTGCCAAAGTTTTATATTTGTAAAATCAAATAGGTATTATGCGAAAAATATGTGTTTTTTGCGGTAAAAATGGCATGTTTGGTTAAAGTGTGTCATGTTTTTTAGGGCTTTGTCATGTTTTGTCAGTTGCAATTGTCAGTATTTGTTTTTGTGGCAAAGCTTAATGCTGCCATTTTTAAGTTCAATATCAACAAACATAATCATCATGAGTTATTGTAAATAACAAATAATCTTTGTTGTTTTGTGACATCATAGTTCGGTAAATAAATGCAATAAACTGGGGCTTGAAAAAGATGTAGCATTAACTTTAAACAAAACAACAGCAACACAATGAACCAACACAACGACGCGATGGGTCAAGCGCAAAGCCTTAGCAATGCCGAAGTGGCCAACTTATGTGATTTAACTACGAATATAAGATTTTTAACTACGAATATAAGATTTTTAACTACGAACCAACGGTCAGCGTTAGCTAATTGAAGACTAATTGCACTAATTAAGAAAGTTGCTCTTTTCTTTTTTTTTCTTTTCTTATTCGTGTAATTCGTGAAATTCGAATATATTAATTCTTGGCAGGCCAAGCGGCAGGCCGATTACGAAGTTAAAAAATTCTTTGTTTTTAACCACGAAGATAAGATTTTTAACTACGAAGATAAGATTTTAACTACGAATATAAGATTTTAACTACGAATATAAGATTTTAACTACGAATTGAAGACTAATTGCACGAATTTCACGAATTAAGATATTCTGTTTTGACAATTTTTTTTAACCTCGAAGAAGTTTTTAACTACGAACCAACGGTCAGCGTTAGCTAATTGAAGACTAATTGCACTAATTAAGAAAGTAACTCTTTTCTTTTTTTTTCTTTTCTTTTCTTATTCGTGAAATTCGTGTCATTCGAATGTTTTAATTCGTAGTTAAAAAAAATCTTTGTTTTAATTATATTATCGGCAAAGCCGATTACGTGTCATTCGTTTCATTCGAATGTTTTAATTCTTGGCAGGCCAAGTGGCAGGCCGATTACGTAGTTAAAAGTTTCTTTGTTTTTAACCACGAAGATAAGATTTTTAACTACGAATATAAGATTTTAACTACGAATATAAGATTTTAACTACGAATTGAAGACTAATTGCACGAATTTCACGAATTAAGAAACTCTGTTTCAACAAGAATTTAAGACTAATTTCTCTAATTTAGCTTCGCTGACCGTTGTTTCACAAATTAAGAAAGTAACTCTTTTCTTTTCTTTTCTTATTCGTGAAATTCGTGAAATTCGAATATATTAATTCGTTGTAAAAAATTCTTTGTTTTAATAATATTATCGGCAAAGCCGATTACGTGTAATTCGTAAAATTTGATTGTTTTAATTCTTGGCAAGCCAAGCGGCAGGCCGATTACGTTGTAAAAATTATTTGTTATAGTAGTCTGGCGGCAAAGCCGATTACGTAGTTGTAACTGTTTTGTGTAATTGTAACTTTGTGTTTGTTTCTAAATTCCATATTTTTTGCTTTGAAAGAAGTTTTAGATGTTTAATATTCTCTGATTTGTGTTTGTTGAAAATGCTAAACCGAATGCTTTTTATCTCACAAAAACCTTGGTGGCAAACAATTTGCAATAATTTTTCGCTGTGTGGGCGAAATTTGTTATATTTGCAGCACGAAATATATAAATATGCAACAAATGAATCAGAACGAAAATACAGCTACTTTGCTTATTCACTGCCCCGACAAGCCTGGGATATTGGCCGCCGTTACCGAATTTATCAATCAGCACAAAGGTAATATTCTTTATCTCGACCAATATGTGAACCGCGAAGAATCGGTTTTTTTTATGCGTGTAAAGTGGGATTTGGTCGACTTTCAGATTCCGAAGGAGAAAATAGAAGACTACTTCCAAACACTTATCGCACAACGTTATGAGATGAATTTCCGCCTCTATTTCTCGGACGTGAAGCCACGCATGGGTATTTTTGTTTCGAAAATGTCGCATTGCCTCTACGATTTGCTTTCGCGCTATGCCATGGGCGAGTGGGAGGTCGAAATTCCAGTGATTATAAGCAATCATCCCGATATGGAACCCGTTGCCCGTCAGTTTGGTATCGAATACCATTGTTTGCCCATTACCAAAGAAAACAAAGCCGAGCAAGAAGCAGCGCAGCTAGCGATACTTAAAAAACACAAGGTTACCTTTTGTGTGTTGGCGCGCTATATGCAAGTGCTTTCGGCCGATTTTATTACACACTATCCGCATCGCATTATCAATATTCATCATTCGTTTTTGCCCGCCTTTGCCGGTGCTAAACCCTATCATGCTGCCCATGCACGTGGCGTAAAAATTATTGGTGCTACAAGTCATTATGTTACCAGCGACCTGGACGCAGGCCCCATTATTGAACAGGATGTAACGCATATTTCGCACAAAGATACGGTGGAGGAATTGGTGCGCAAAGGTCGCGACTTAGAAAAAATTGTACTCTCGCATGCTGTCGAAAAACATATCGAACGCAAAGTGTTGGCGTATAAGAATAGGACGGTGGTTTTTAGTTGAGTAAGCAGTAAGCGGTAAGTAGTAAGCGGTAAGCGGTAAGCGACTCCGGCACGTTGTAGTTGTTCGGCGAAGTCAATACACTATGCCGGTTTTGCAGAAAAGCTTTGTTTTCCAAATTCAAATGTAATATGGAAAACAGAGCTTTTCTTTTTTGTTTCGACATGGCGAAACGCTGTGCCGAATCTCCTCCCCCCCCCCTCCAAATAAAAATGGAGTCTGTCATTCCGAAGCGTAGCGAGGAATCTCAAATTTTAAACCCTATAAAACTAAAATAATTATGCCATCACGACCTTTATAATTGTTTTATGATATATGTTGTTTAATATTCTGAATATCTGTAGCAGGTATTATAAGTCTGCACTATGCAAAAAAAACGCTCGCACAACTTTATATTGTACGAGCGTTTTTTAGTAAATTGAATTGCGAAGAGAATCAATTATTTTTTAATCAATAATTGTTGTTGCGTTTGCAAGCCTATTGTTACTTCTACAATATAGGTGCCTGCCGCAAGATTACTTATGTCGTAGCTTGCTTGTGCCTGCGTGCTGCTATAAACCTTGGTGCCGGCCAAACTGTAAATGGACACTTGGTCGATGTTGTCGTTGGCTTTTATGTGCAACATGTCGCGCACTGGGTTGGGGTAAATGCTGAAGCTTGCAACTGCAATTTCGTTGTTCGATGTTGTAATGGCATATACCCAACTCATGTAGAACAAGTTAGTAGTGTCGTTTTTGGTAATGGTGTGCGTACCAGCAGGCAAGTTGAGTGTAAGTATACCATTCACCGCATTGTGTACAGTGCCATTTACATTTACGCGACCGCTAAAGCCTGTGTTGAATACCAATGTTATAGTGCCAGCTTCGGCCACAGTGAATCGTATGTTGGTCGACGATTCAATTTTTAAACATTGTGTAAGCGTTAGTCCAGCATAAGTAACAGTGCCTTTAGTTGTTGATAAAGCCCCGGTGATAGTGTAGAATGTGCTCGCCATGCCCGAAGCCGTGAAGTTATGAATGAGGCCTGTGCTGCCATCGCCGCCACCGCCATTGTTGCCGCCATCGCCGCCATCGCCGCCATCGCCGCCATCGCCACCATTGTTGCCGCCATTACCATTGCCATCGCCTTGCACAGCAACAAGTTTTGTGCGGTAGTTTACAAGTGCAGCTTTAAGTGCGGTGTTTACATCGTAGGATGTATCGTCAACCGCATTGTTGAAAGTCCATTTAAAATCGCCACCATGCATGCGGCCAGCATATTGCATCACTTTGTCGCGCGCTTCGGTGGGCGAGTCGGGCGTGTAGGTGTACATTACAGCTGCATTGGTGTCGAAGTTGTCGTAGGTCGAAGCACCTTTGTAAGCTTTTACACTTGCAGGCACAATATCGTTGCGGTTTTGTACCGCATAGGCATCAAAGTCGACCGTTGCATTGGGGAAGCCACTTGCGCCATAAGGCACGAAGCGTTGTTGTCCTACCATATAATTGTTGTAGGCTTTTATAATACCGCCATTTTCTTTCGAGAAAGTGGGTGAGTTGTTATAGTCGTTGGCTTGCGTTGTGCTGTTCCACACGTCCGATCCTTGCATCGAAATAAGCATAGGGTATTTGCAATTGCGGAAGTAGTTGCCTTCGACAAAAACGGACGAAGCCATGGTGGAGCCAATACCGTATTTCGAAATACCATCGTAATAATTGTTGAATACATGTACGCTATGACTGCGCACACGAGGGTGGCGACTGTCCGAATGGTCGTACCAGTTGTGATGATAAGTCAAATATTCGGGACTTTCGGTGTCATTGCCCAAGAGATTCGATTTGCCAGTATCCCAAAAGTGATTGTAGCCAAATGTAACAAAACCCGATGTTTTGCTATCCAATGCGCCATCGCCTTTGGCTTGGTCGGAAGCACTGCCCGCATCGCCATAAAAAAAGTCGCAATGGTGCACCCATACATAACTGTTGTTTTGTTGCAGGCCAATATTGTCGCCTTCGTCGCTATTGCAATTCATGGTGCCAATATTGCGTATTTCGATATTCGTGGCGTTTTTTACGCGTATTCCCCAGCCATCGGCCACGGCATCGTCGCCAATGCCTTCGAGCGTGATGTATGAGTTTACATTGTTGTTGTTTTCAATCACAATATCGCCTTTGTCCATATAGCTCAAGTCGGTTATTTGCCCTATCATGCGTACAATTAATGGGCGATTGTCGCGGCCTTTTTTGAAGCCATCGAATATAGTTTGTAGTCCCACGCATGGGTTGGCATTGGCACCCGTAACATCCATGCTAATGGTGTTTTTGGTGTTTTCGGTAATGTAAATAATCACCGCATTGTCCTTTGGAGTGCCATCGGCTTTGTAGGCACCAGGTACGCGCCCATTCATAAATGCAAAACCTGTTCGGTTGTGTGCTTCCACAGGCAAAAGTGCTGTAGTAGTAGGTGTTTGCTCAACGCCATCGATTACCGCTGCAATTTTGAGCGTATAGTTTCCGGCTTTTAAGCCCACGGCATCGGCCCTGAAGTAGGTGCCATAGTCGCGTATGAGTTGTGTGTCAATTTTACGGTCGGTAATGCCTTCGCCAGTGTAATAAACATTGTAGCTATCGGCATTTTCAACGGGTAGCCATTTGGCATAAGCCGTTTCGCGCCAACCACCAGCTTCGGTGATGTTGATGTTTTGTGCAAAAATTCCAAGGACGAAAAGCCCACTAATCAAAAGTAGTATCGATTTTTTCATTTTGTTATTATAAAATATTAATTTTAGTATTAAGCAATAATACAACAGCAATATTGCCGATACATAATTATTGATAATGCAAAATTAGTGCATGCAATTTATTTGATTGTGGACAAATAGTTGTTTGATGTGGAAAAAATGAGCGATATGTGCGCGAGGTGTTAATTGTGGCTGTTTGCTTGCGGTAGTTTGTTGGTTAACGGAAGCTATTAGGAATGTAAAAAAGGAACATTTTTTTGTTTATTAAAAAATGTTTGTGTAAGTTTGTGAGCAATTGCAATTGTTGCCTTTTTTTTGATCGATGCACAACAACGAAATACAATTTTATATGTTGAAAATTTCAAAACTTGCCATAGCATTTTGTTTGATAGTTATAAGTATTTGTACAGCGCAAGCACAACTTTTTACACCTATTGTAAAACATTACAATAAGGCCGACTATAAAGCTTCGAATCAGAATTGGGCTGTTGCGCAAGCGAGCAATGGCATGATGTATTTTGGAAATAATATGGGTCTTTTGCGTTACGATGGCAAAGAGTGGGAGTTGATACCTATGCCTCAAAATAAGATTGTACGATCGATTTTAATTGTAGGTGAACGAATCTATGTGGGTTCGTATGAAGAATTTGGTTTTTTTGAGCCTGATGAGCGTGGGCAGTTAAATTATAAATCGCTATCGAAGGCATTGCAGGCTTACAATATGAAAAACGACGAGATTTGGACAATTTTACAACAAGGCAATGACATAATATTCCAGTCGTTTACGTCCTATTTTAGTTATAATGGCACCCATGTAAAAGGGCAACGTATGCCATATACCTTATTGTTTTTTAATCTTTTCAAGGATCAACTTTTCTGTTCGACCGAGCAGTTGGGTTTTGTGTGGCTCAACCGACAACAAAATAAGTTTTTACCCGTTGGGGCAAATGCGTTTCGCAGTCAGGTGTTTGCAATGCTTACATACAACAGTACGCAGGCATTGTTGGTTACAAAGTCGGATGGTTTGTTTTTGTTTGATGGCGAAAATATTGTAGCCTTCCCTACCGAAATTGATGTAAGTTTGCGTTCGTCGGAAATAAACAGAGCAGTTATAGGAGCTGATGGCACAATAGTGATAGGCTCTATATTGAATGGAGTGAGTGCAATAAATAAAGCAGGCAAACACTTGTGGACACTCAACAGTTCGAATATTTTGCAAAATAATACGGTGCTGGGGATGCATTTTGACAGGAATAATAATTTGTGGTTGGCACTCGACAAGGGTATTGCGCAAATACAAAGCAGTTCGTCGCTGCGTTACATACATGCATTTAAGCCTTCGCTGGGTGCAATTTATAGTATTGCAAAGCGCAACAACGAATTAATTATTGGCACCAATCAGGGGATGTATTTTGCGCAATACGATGGTGCACGTAAAGCCATAGTGAGTGTCGATCATGCGCCAAAAATTAAAGGTCAGGTGTGGAACATTAGTGCATTCGACGAACAAATAATATGCGGAAACAACGAAGAAACATATGCAGTGCACAATGCAAATATTGCAGGTCTTTCGCCCGTGCGTGGTGGCATGTGTATAAAAAAAGCGACTATCAATCAGCATGATGTGCTGGTGCAGGGTACGTATACCGATATTTGTATTTATAAAAAACATTTAAACGAATGGCAGTTTAGTCATACTTTGCCTGGTTTTGTTGAGCCAATAAGGTATATTGAGGTTGATTATGCTGGTAGGATATGGGCAAGCCATTTGTATCAGGGCATGTTTATGCTTCAGTTAAGCACCGACCTAAAGCGCATTGAGTCGAATGTGAAATTTAAATCGCTCGATGGCATTAACGAGAGCAATATCAATGTGTTCTCGGTAAATAATAGGGTTGTGTTTACCGACCATAATTTGTTTTATATTTACGATGATATACGAAAAAAAATTATACCCTACGACGAGTTGAACCAAGCACTGGGGCATTATGCAAAAGCCCACAGGGTGAGTCATTTCAAGGATAATATGTATTGGTTTATATTGAGTACTGAGGCCGCATTGGTACAAGTGAAGGACAGTGATACGCAAATTATCGATGTGGTGAATTATTCGTTATTTCTAAATCAAACTGTCGACGAATACCAGAATGTAATTACAATATCCGACGATGAGTGTATATTTACACTCGAAAATGGAATGGCTTTGTATCGTTTTAACAACAATACACAGACGAAAAATTTAACGCGTTTGCTATTAAAGCAAGTGTTGGTTTGGGATAGTAGTAACGAAAGTCATGTGGCTTTGCCTTTGCTCAGTAATACTATACCCGAACTTGAATACAGCAATAACAATATTAGTTTTAAAGCTCATTTCTCCGATTATAGCAATACTACTCGATATTACAGGTTTAGGCTAAAGGGTTTGGATAAGGTATGGAGCGATTTAACCGAAGAACCAGTAAAAACATATGCGCATTTGCATTTTGGGGCTTACGAATTTGAAATGGAATTGACCAATAGTTTTGGCGAAACTATTGATAGTGTGAGTTATAAGTTTACGGTTGCTCCGCCATTTTATTTGAGTAATGCTGCTATTGTGCTGTACACACTCATTTTTCTATTATTGCTTACCTTTATGTATTTCTATATTCAGTATTTGTTTCGAACAAAAAAAGAGAAGATACAGTTGGAGCAGGAGGAAATACGTGCCAAGGAAATTGAAATACGTGAAAAGCAAATTTTGGCACTCGAAAGAGAGAAGCTAAACAACGAATTAACCTTGAAAAGTAAAGAGCTTGCCGAGTCGACGATGACCATAATTAATAAAAACGAAATATTGGCGGGTATAAAAACCGAGTTGATGAAGCACAAAGAAATATTAGGGACTCAGTACCCGAATAAGTATTACGATAAACTTATAAGAATGCTCGACGAGAACCTCAGTTCCGAAGCCGACTGGGCCATTTTTCAGGCTAACTTTGATCGAATACACGAGAATTTCTTTCGTAATTTGCACGAGCGATATCCCGAGCTAACGACCAACGACTTAAGGTTTTGTGCATATTTACGACTCAATTTGTCGAGCAAAGACATTGCGCATCTGATGAATATATCGCTGAAAGGTGTTGAGGTTGCACGCTACCGTATACGTAAAAAAATTGGTTTGGAGTCGAGCAAAAGTTTAACTGAGTTTATGATAGAGTTTAAATAGGGTTTCGAGTTTCGAGTTTTGAGTTTCGAATACTAAGCCTGTCTCATGAGTTACGAGGGACGTGTTGAGTAAAGAAGAAGTATTATATTGTCCTGAATTCGAAATGTCAAAGGTCTGATTTTATTCATTATTTTTTCAAATACTGAATGAAATCAAACCTTTTGTAATTTGGAATTTGATAAATTACCTATCTTTTTAATGTCATTATTGCACTATCACGCTTGAATTTTGTACATCGGTATAAATAAGATATGCGCCTTTGGGCAGATGCACCGCGTAGTGTCCGAAAATAGCTTGACCTTTTGAGATGCTTTTGCCTGTAGTGTCGAAAATTTCAATATTCCCTGTGTATTCGCCTAAGCGTATAGTGCCATTGTTGTAAAATGCTTTTGTGCTAATTTGTTTTACATTGTTTGCGCTGTTGGGCTGCTCGCTTGCCTGTATGCGCATAGCTCCAAGGTAGAAAAATTTTGAGCCATTGTTGTTGTTGGCACCAGCATCGACAGTGAATGTTATTGTACCCGATGCATCGGCTTGTACATTTGCGATATTGGCTACATTGCTGGCATTGTTCGACCCATCGAGGTGGGCTGTTTTATTGCCATTTTTGTCGGCAATTGTGTATTTTGCTTCGCGGTTATCGCTCACACCCATGCGCGATGCAAAAATTGCGAAATTATAATACTTCGACGGATCGAGACCTTTCAACGTGAAAGCAGCAGTAGGGTTGGCGGGTGTAGAACCCCATACCAAGCCATGACCAAAAAAGTTGTCGGAGCATGCAGTGCCCGGAAAAATACTTGCATTCCCACTCACGGTTGTAGGTCCGTTGGTGTTGAAACCATTGTAAAATGGGTCGGTAATTTCAAGCTCTACGCCTGTGTCATCGCCATTGTCGTTGATAAGTGTGAGCTTAGCCGCTTGATGGTCGTGCACATTGTTCCAATTGCCTGGTGTAGGGAAGCCTGCAGCATTCGAACCAAAGTCGATAAACACATCGCCTTGCGCATTGGGATTGGTTGTGTTGCTTTTGGCTTTAAATATTATATCGTCGATGAATAGTGTAACCGAGTTTGTATTGTTGTTGAGTTGTGAGAAAAATACTGTTTTTACCGTGCTGAAATCAAAACTAGGAGCTATGTCTTTCCAGTCTTTTATTGGCATCGATATGCGCTTCCACTCGTTGGCAGCTATGCTACCCGCGTAATTGCTCATTGCAATTTTTGGTGATTTTGCACCTGCCACAGTTTCGAGAAATACATTGGGCAAGTCGGCTGCTGCAATGTTTTGTGTTGCATACACCCAAAACTCTAAACTTTGACTCTCGCTAATATCGTAAGTTACCCACGAAGGTCCTGCTACGGCAGCCATCCAATCGCCGCCTTGCTTGCTTTGGTATTCGAGTTTGAGCGACGAAGTGCCATTTTTAGCAACACTAGTTGTAGCAGCCATTTTGCCAGCCTGTGGTGTAACAAATGTGCTTGGTGCTGTAACATTTACCCAGCTAAAGTCGTGGTAGTTTGCGTGCGAACTTTCGCTAAAAAGCACTTTGTCGGCCACTTCGAAATCGGAAGTGAGCAAATAGGGTTTTAAAATTGTTTTCCACAAGCTATAACCCGCAGCATTCATGTGTAACATGTCCGATCCAAAGTAGGCACTTTCGGGAGTACCATCGGTTTTTAACATAGGCGTCCAAGTGTCAACATAAGTAATGTGGGCATGTTTAGCCGCATATGCTTGCATCATACTGTTGGCTGCAATATATTTGGGGAATGTAGCAGTGCGCGAAGGGCTTGGCTTAACCGAAACGAGCAAAATTTCGGCCGTTGGGAAATAGATATTAATAAGCCGCGTCATTGCAATTACATCGTCCATAAACTCTTCGGGTGTTTTGGGGTTGTCGTGCAAGTCGTTATCGCCTTCGTATAGCACTACTTGGCGCGGGTTGTAAGGTGCAATTACTTGATTGAAATAATACAGCAAATCGGTCATCATGGAGCCACCAAAGGCGCGATTAAGCACTTTCGAATCGGGGAAATCGGTTTGCAAACCTGTCCACATGGTAAATGTTGAGCTGCCAGCAAAAAGCACAACATTTTTTTGTACACCATTGGCAGCATCTTGCGCCGCAAAATTATTGATTGCGGCTGTCCACAACGAAGCGCGTGGATATTGTGCCATAGCACTGATTGCTATGATGAGTAGGGGTAGGAGTATTGATTTTTTGAGCATGTTTTTTTAAAAATTTGAAGATTTGTCCCGATTGCTATCGGGATTGAAAGATTTGAAGATTTGTCCCGATTGCTATCGGGGTTGAAGATTTGAAGATTGCGTTGGTTACAAATAAAATCAACCAATAAAATTATCACTAATAATCAGTCGTTTAATAGTAAAAAAACAAACCATCGCCTTTGAAATATTTCGCAGGCGATGATTTATTATGTTTATTTATTGAATAATCAATTTAGCACTGCCAATATCGGTGCGTACAATGTACATGCCTTTTGCAAGTGTTACAGGGAAGTATCCGAAAATGGCTTGTCCTTCGACAATCATTTTTCCAGTAGTGTCGAACAATTTTACACGGCCTGTGTAGTCGCCCATGCGTACATTGTTGTTGCTGTAAAACACATGCAATTTACTATTGTCGTTCACATTGTTGGTCGATGTTGCGGTGCTACTCACGGCAATTTTCATGGCGCCAAGGAAGAAGAATTTCTCAGCACTGTTGTTGGCCGATCCAGCTTCGGACTTGAATACAATTTCGCCTTGTGCGGTAGGTTGTACATTGGCAATAACTGCTACATTCGAAGTGTTGTTGGATGCATTGAGTTCGGCCGATTTTGCACCATTACCGCCAGTAAATGTATATTTAGCATCGCGTATATTGGTAACACTCATGCGTGAAGCAAATACAGTAAAGCTGTAAAACTTTGCTGGATTCATGCCTGTGAGGGTGATGATACCTTCGGGATTGGCAGGAGTTGTGCCCCAAACTGCGCCATTGCTAAAGAAATTGTCGGAAGTTGCATTTTGTACAAATATTGCAGCATCGCCCGTAGGTGCAGTTGCGCCATTGGTATTGAAACCATTGAAGAATGCATCGGTAACGGCTAGTTTTATGCCAGTAGCATTACCGCCTTCGTCGATAAGGTTAATTTGCCCCGATTGATGTTCGGTCATATTGTTCCAATTGCCTGTCGACATAAGCGCTGCACTGTTTGAGCCAAAATCCACAAAAATGGAAGCATTGGCAGGGCTAGCATCAATCGAAATAAATTTGAACTCGTCCATAAACATGGTATGTTCCACGTTGTTGGCTACATTTTGTTCGAAGAAAATACCTTTCACAACATCTTTTGCTGTAAATGTTGGGTCGGCAGCCCAGAAATCGGCCAACGGTATGCGCACTTCCGTCCAAGTGTTGGCAGCCAAACTTATAACATAGTTGCCTAAATTGAGTTTGCCTGTTTTGTTGGGATTGCCGCTATGTGCTTCGAGAAATACTTTGGGCAATAACTCTTTGTTAAGTGTAGCGGGCGAATTTACCCAAAATTGCAAATGCGTATGTTTTGTCAGGTCAAACGATTTCCAACCTACGGCAGCTACCAATGCCATCCAACTTCCTTCGGGTGCCGATTTCCATTGCAATTTAAGAGCATTCGTTCCATCTTTCACAGGTGTTGTCACTACGGGTAGTTTGTCGCCATCGGTACGGCCTGGTGCTTCCCAATGTTCTTGTGCCAATGTGCTTGGGGCTGTTTTTGTACTCCAGCTTTGGTCGTGGAAACGGTCGTTGGCGCTATTGTCGAACAAAAATTCGCCTGGTGTTACTTTAACGAATTTAAAATCGTCCATAAACAATGTATTCTCAACATTGTCGGCTGCATTTTGCGAAAAGAATATACCTTTAATAAATTCTTGTGCAGTAAATGTTGCATCGGCAGCCCAAAAGTCGGCCAATGGAACAACAACTTCTGTCCAAGTGTTGGCAACTAAATTGTCGACATAATCGCCCATGTTGAGTTTGCCCGATTTGTTTGGTGTGCCGCTCGACGACTCGAAATACATTTTTGGCATTGCCGATTTGTTGAGTGCTACTGGAGAATTAACCCAAAAACTAAAGTTTGTCATTTGACGTACATCGTGTGCTGCCCAGCCGATAGATGCAACCAATGCTGCCCAATTGCCACCGGCTACCGATTTCCATTGTAGTTTAAGTGCATTAGGCGCACTTTTTACAGGCTCGGTTACAGCGGGCAGTTTGTCGCCACCTGCAACACCTGCGCCTTGCCAATGCTCTTGTGCCAATGTGCTACCACCTTCGGTAAACGACCAGCTTTGATCGTGGAAACGATCGTTGGCACTGTTTTCGAAAACTGTAATGACAGTAGGTGCTGGCGGAGGTGTAATGCTAGGGTCGTAAATAATTTTTATATCGTCGATATAAACTTTTGCATTCGGATTTATTGGCTCGTAAAAATCGGGGAAGAAACCAAATACGCGAATGTTTTTGATTCCTGCTGCATAAATGTCGAAAACCAATGTTTCCCATTCGTTGGTTTTGGTGGCAGGGTTAACCGATGCAATCTCTTTCGAAACAGCGCCTTCGGGTTTAATTTTCATTTGAGATGTGGCATTGGTACGCAAATACTTAATCTCGATGCGATGGTATCCCGACGGAATTTCTGTTTTGAGTGTTGAATAAAAACCAGCCCAAACTTTGTTGTCGGCTTCGGCATCGTAGCGTGCCCACTCCCACACTTTGTTGCTGGTATTGATGCCCGCTTTCACAGGATTGTCGACTACTGCTGCATCGAAATGCGCAGGCGGATTGATGTTCACTACATTGGTGAAATTTACCTGACCGTTCTCAAAATCGTCGAGAACAAATGTTGCTTGTGCAAAACTAATGCCTATTACAACGAATAGCATTAATGCATTGGTAATTAATCGTTTCATAAAAGTGTAATTTAAGGAATTAATAATTGATTGTTTTTTATCTTAATCTTAATTTTAAAGTAAATTCGTTTTGTTTGTTGTTAATTAATTTGATATTATATTGTTTAGCATTGATAATTTTACTTGTATTCGAAAACCGCAATGTGTTTTGTCCGGCAATGGCCACAACTGTTGAGTCAAGCACCGTTTCGTTGTTCGCATTGCGCATTTCAAAACGCACATTTCCTGCATCGTTTACATAATAGTCGAGCTCAAAAACGCCTCTGTCGGGGTGTCGCATAATGTCAAACTCTTTGGTTTGCGTGTTAACGATTGCTCTGTTGAATCCTTCGGTTGCCTTTGGTGTTGTGTTGATGCCAGCACGCGACAATCCGTTGATTATGTGTGTGTTTTTCATCATTAAATTCCAAATGAGTCCTGACCGATAATTCTCAATCATTATAACTATTGGACCTTGGTCGATGGCGAGATGCTTTTTTTCCGAAGTCATTGTTTCGGGCGAATAAGCATCGGCAAAGCCATATTTGCCTTGCGCAAGGGCATTTTCGGCCAGTTGCAACAACATTTGTGTACTGTAAAATGGCGTGTACGGATACGACCCCAATGCTGCTGTGGGTGCAATCACGCCATCGTCGTTACGTGGGTGACGTGCCATGTAGTTCCAAGGCGGACGACCACCATAGCAAGCTGTAAGACCCCAATTGTGCTCGTTATACTTAAAGTTTTTGGGTGCTTCGTACACACAATAATGCCGGTTAATGAGCGTATGTGCCACATTTTGTAGCCAATAATCGGCATATTGGTCGTGCATCAGTTGCGGATTTAAACCCAGAAACGAATAATGTGCAAAAAACAAAGGGCCACCATAATCCTCGCCCAAAGGCAATTTGTAATCGTAGAATTTACGGTTGGGATAAACCGAAAGCCCATTGTTGAGCCACCCTTTGTGGTAAAGCTCGGGTGTTATATTGTGTGGATCGGGTGCTGCCAAAGCCAAAATATAACTAATCAAACTTTCGTTCCAACCGCGTATGGGCAATGCAAAACGGTTTTCTTGCGAATACCAAAGCCAATGCAAATATTCGCCTGACGATGCATAGAAACGCCAATTGATGGTATTGAAAAATGAAGCCACCGAGTCGCGTATTTCCTTTTCCACTGCATTGTTTTGCGCAAAATATTCTGCCGAACTAAGCAAACCCGCCATCAAGAAGCCTGTTTCAACTACATCGCCCGTTTTTACTTGGTCGCCAAAGGGGTGTGCTGTGCCATCGGTATTGTACCAATGCGACCACACACCTTTGAAACGCTCAGCCTTGCCCAAAAAGCGTACAATGCGCACCGTTTGCTCGGCAGCTTGTGTGCGCGTTACATACGAACGCTCGGCACCCACCACCAAAGCCATTAAGCCAAAACCTGTGCCGCCAGTTGTTACCACATCGCCACGTTCGGTGCCTTCGAGGGCCAAACCAGTTGGACTAGCACCTACATAAAAGAAATCGAAAGTGCGCTTTTGCCACAAATCGAGCACGGCTCTAACTTTTTCGGGCGCGTAAGTCTCATCGTTTTTCGCCACTACAACAGTGGGTATCTCGGGCTCTTTGCATGCTGTAAATGCTGCCGAAAAAGCCACTAAAAGAATCATCCACTGCATTTGGTGTATAAGTGATGATGACATATTTTGCTTGTTGAACATTGTTGTTTTTGTTTTATCAAGTAAAAATTATTCAGAATAATGTGCCATGATATGAGCATTTTTTCAATTTTGTTGTTTTGTGTATGCTTAAATAAATGGCCAATGGAGCATGATACAATGCAAATGCTCAATATCTTGGATTTTGAACTATTAATCCTTCCGATTTGTCGATTTCGGTTTGCGGAATGGGGAAAAGTTCGTGCTTACCAACTTCAAAGTTTGGTATTACATTTTTGGCTTCGTCCCATCGTACCAAATCGAAAAAGCGTTCCCACTCCATAGCCAATTCAATGCGTCGTTCGAAACGAATTTTCTGGCGCAATTCGGCTACATTGCTAGTGGTTACTTTTGGCAAAACGGCGGTGTTACCTGCACGTGCCCGATTACGAACCATTTCGAGTTTGTCGATGGCTTCATTCACGTTACCCGACTCGAGCGCCGACTCGGCATGCATAAGTAATACATCGGCGTAGCGGATAATGCGAATGTTCATCCAATAGCCTTGCGGGTCGGAGGCGCGTCCGTAAAGGTTGCGCTCGTCGAGGCTCACATAGGCCTTGCGATTGAAAAATTTGTATCCAGCAGCATCGGCGCGCGATTTACGACCATCGAGTGTATCGCCATCTTGTATTATGCTCGCTTTTTTACGTGGGTCGCCCACTTCGTAAGCATCCATAAGTGCCTGACTTGGTGCATTGAAGCCCCAGCCTAAGTTAGGTATGCCACGAAAGCCTTGTATTTGTGCGTGTTGTGTGCTCAAATACAATTGTTCGGAAGGGCGTTGTTCGGCATTTACCTCGAAAACCGACTCGGGGCCAAACTCACGCGCTTCGCTGAAAATTTCGCGGTATGGTGTTGTTATGTCATTGTCGCCCGAAGCAATAATCTCGGTTGTTAGTGCCAATGCATTGCCCCATTGTTTTTGATACATATATACTTTTGCCAAAATAGCACGTGCTGCATTTTGTGTAGGGCGGCCATCGTTGCCCATGGCATTGCGTTGCAAGCGTGTAGGTAAATGGTTGATAGCCCATTTTAAGTCAATCTCAATTTTTTTCCACACCTCATCGGCTGTCGACCGCGCTGGTGTTTTGTCGGTTTGCAACATCACTTTATCCACATATGGTACACCGCCAAATGCTTGGTTAAGCCGATAATACATGAGCGCACGCAAAAACATCGACTCGGCCATAAGGCGCGTTTTGTTTTGTGCAGTGTCGGCCATCGAGTTGGCCAATACCAAAGCTTCGTTGGCAAAGTAAATTGCATTGTAACATTCGGCATAGTAGTTTTGTATGGCTACGCTTCCTGCAGTGTAACTCAATGTTTTAAATTCGGCAATGGCCCCACCATCGCTTGGTGTGCTGCCTTTTTCAACATCGGGCGTAGTGTAGTTGTGCATGGCCAAGCCTGCCCACGAAAACCAAAAGTTGCGCAACTTGCCATAACCTTGTCCAAGTTTTGCTTGTACCAATATGCTAATATCGAGTGAGTCGTTGGCCGTATAGTTGGCATGATGCCAGCGCCCTTTGGGGTATCTGTCGAGAAAATCATCGGTACACGATGCCAACATGACTGTTGCTATTAGTAAATATAGTATGCTTTTCATCTGTTTGTATTTTCGATTTAATTTGTCGGATGGAACTTGCGCATCGACATTTTTTTGTGTGCTAAAGCTTATTCGTTGTGCTTGTTTCATATTTTTAATTTTTAAAGTGTTCATCATTATTCGTTTTTTTAATCGTTTTAATTAGTGAATTATCTTTTAAAAAATAATGATTAAAAATTAACTGTCACACCAAAAGTGTAAGTGCTTGGCATTGGATAGGTGCCGCCATCGTCTACATTTCCAGCAAGTATGCTTCCGCCAATTTCGGGTGTGTAGCCCGAATTCTTTTTGAAAGTGAGTGGGTTTTGTGTGTTTGCGAATGCTCTTAACTTAGCAACACCCAGAGCCTTTGTTACCTTCAGGTCGAAATTATAACCCAGTTGTATTGAGCGAATACGAATATAATCGCCACTTTCGAGCAAGTTGGTGGTTGGCAGGTAGTTGTGACTACGTGTTGTGTTGAGAATGGGTTCCACGTTTGAAGTTCCCTCGCCATGCCAACGATTGAGTGTGGTGTTGTAGAAGTTGAATTGTGCATACGAAGGAAGTTTTTTCGTGTTCACAATGCTACTTCCACTTGTGCCGTTAATGTCAATGCTTAAATCGAAGTTAGCATAATTTATACCTAACGAAACACCATACATAAACGAAGGGATGGTCGACCCAATAAAGTCGCGGTCGGCATCGGTAATTTTGCCATCATTGTTTATGTCCTTGAATTTTATGTCGCCAGGTCTCGAAACCCAGCTTGTAGTAGCATGATTGTCGATTTCGGCTTGGTTTTGAAAAATGCCTTCTTGCACATAACCATAAATTGCTCCTACCGAGTGTCCTATTGCTGTGCGGTGATAATTACCCGAAACAATATAACCGTTTTCGTTGCCCAATGCCAATACTTCGTTTTTGAGTGTTGAACCATTGATACTTACATTGTAACCTACTTTGCCTATTTTGTCGCGCCACGAAGCTATAAATTCGAGTCCGCTGTTGCGCAATGCTCCTGCATTGGTAATGGCAAAGCCTGCACCTACCGACACCGAAGGTGCCACGTATGCTAATAAATCGTCGGTGCGTTTGCTAAAATATCCAAGTTCTAATGCAAGTCGGTTGTTCAACATTTGACTTTCGAAACCTACATCAAGTCCAGTAACAACTTCCCAATGCAAGTTTTCGTCAACCAAATTGCTCACTGTTGGCAAATAATAGGTTTTACCATCTACTATCACTTGTTGTCCCACAGGGTTAATTGTCGGAAACCAAAGGTAGTTGCCAATTTTATCGTTGCCCAATTTACCCCACGAGCTTTTTACTTTCAGAAAATCAATATTGTTTTTTAAATCTTCAAAAAATGATTCTTCGGACATGATCCACGCCAAACCAACCGAAGGAAAGTATCCCCAACGTTTTTTAGGCGAAAACTTCGATGAGCCGTCGGCCCTGAAAGTCAGCGACATCAAATATCTATCGGCATAACTGTAGTTGGCGCGTCCGAGATACGAAATGAATGATTCGGCTTCGTACCAATCGCCATTGCGCTTGTTGAGCGTCGAACCCATGCTGAGCATGCGCATGTCGACAGGAACATTCCAATACGAGTTGTTGATGAGCGTATCAGCACTTGCCGAAAAACCTTGCGACTCTTGCACACGTGCCGTATAACCTGCCATGGCCGAAATGCGATGTTTGTCGGTGTTTTTGCTGTAGTTCAACAGTAAGTCAACTTGGTATTTGGTGTATTCGGCCGCATTGCGACTAAAAGAAGTTTTCTCGCTTTTATGCGACGAGTTCGACGAACTGTTGTTTACATCGAAACGTGGCGTGTACGAACTTCCAAAATTGTTTCCTACATCGCCATATGCTGTGGCTTTGAACGAAAAATCTTTCAAAAAACTAATGTCGGCATATACATTTCCTACAGCACGATAGCCATAGCTTTGGCTATTGCCTTTGTTTATTTCCATTACAGCTACTGGGTTGGCCACATCTTTTTGTATGCCTGGCGATGGAGTGTAGTACGAACCTATGTTTTTAGGGTCGATGTCTTCAATTGGCGCAAAAGGTGAATAGGTAGGGATGGCTTTTATAGCATTGCTCACGTTGGCTGTTGCTGGGTCCATATCCCAACGGCTAAGTGTAACATTTCCACCTAATTTTAGATTGTTCGACACTTTGTAGTCGCCCGCAAAGCGCCCGTTAAACCTTTGATATGCATTGTACTTTACTACGCCTTCTTGCATAAAATAACCCAAGGACAACACTGTGTTTGTTTTGTCGGTGGCATTGCTCACGGTTATGCCATGGTTGGTAATTAGGGCATTTTGGAAAATATGCGATTGCCAATCGGTACCGCCTCCTAGTAAATCGCCCACCCAATCGGTTGCCGCAGGATTCATGTTTTTAAGTTGCTCGTTGTAGAGCATTGTAAAGTCGTTGGCATTGGTGAGCTTTACTCTGTCGCGGTTGTGCAAAATTTGTGTTCCTACATATCCATCATAAGTCACATTCATTTTGCCAATTTCGGCACGATTGGTTGTGATAATAATTACACCATTGGCTCCTTGAACACCAAAAATTGCCAACGATGAGGGATCTTTTAATACTTCAACCGATTTAATGTCGTTTGGATTCACAAAGTCAATATTGTCGATAAACATGCCATCAACCACGTATAGTGGTTTTGTATCGGCATTTGTTGTGGCAACACCTCTGATTTTTACATTTGGACTGCCACCTGCTGCACCGCTGTTGATTATCATTAGTCCAGGCACTTTGCCTTGCAACGATTTTATGGGGTTGTGGTCGGGCGACGATTTCAGCGCTTCGCCACTTATCGAAACAATAGAGCCTGTGAGGTCGCGCTTGCGAGCCGTGCCATAGCCCACTACAACCACTTCATCTAATTTCAAATCCTCAGCCTCGAGTACTACATTTATAATCGCCTGATTGGCAATCCGATTAGCATCTTTCATTCCTACATAACTGTAGCGCAAATTGGCATTGCGTGGTACATCGCGCAGCTCATAATTACCATTAAAGTCGGTAATTGTGCCAAATCCTGTACCAGGTATTGTAATGCTTGCACCAATTAGTGCTTCACCCGTTGCCTTCTCGGTAACGGTACCTTTAATATTCATTTTTTCTTGTGCTATTGCAGTGCCAAATAAGCAAAGCAATAATAGTGTGTTTATTATTTTTCTCATAATGTATTGATAGAAGGGTGTTTATTAATAGTTTGTTTTGTTTTTGTATTCAAATCCTAATTTCTTTAATCCATCAAATATTTCTTTGTTTTGCATAAACAATTTCCATATCAAGCCCGAGCGATAATTTTCTATCATTACTGCAATAGGGCCTTGGTCGATGGCCAAATAGCTCTTTACTACTTGTTGCCCTTCCACCATCGAGGGATTGTAGGCATCGTAAAAGCCATATTTGCCAAACAGTTTATTACCATGATTATAATACATGTTTTTGAGCACATCGAGCGATTCGGTAGGTGTGTACACTATCGACGACAGCGCGGCGGTTGGCGAAACGGTTCCGTTTTCGTCATTCGTGCCTGGGTGATGCGAAGTGTAGCCCACCAATGGGTCGTCCGACGAAGTGAAACCCCATAAATTTGCCCCAAAACCTAGGTGTTTTTTCGGATTGTCAATTGCATATGCTCTGTGTATGAGTGCATGTGCTTTGTTACGCTCAAAATAGTTGGTGTGCCTGTCAGTCAGCCCATTAGGGTTTAAACCCAAAAACGAATAATGCGTAAAAAACAATGGTCCGCCCATATCCATACCCAAGTCGAGTTTTATGCCATAATACGATTTCCCATTGAGGAAATAAGTTGAGTTTTTGAAACATTTTTCGTACACATTGGCGCTTATTGCATAAGTTGGCGATGAGGCGGCCAACACATAAGTAATCAATGTTTCGTCGAAACCTTTTATGGGGTGATTCATTTTCCAACCATGATTTTTCGACCAATGCCAATAAAGCGAGTCGGTACCTTGTGTGTACCAATTCCAGTTCACTGTTTCCCAAAGTTGGGTAATGCGATGGGCCAGCAATCGCTCGTCGGTTTTCTCTTTATTCATGTATTCGCGTGCTGTAAGCAATCCCTGCATCAAAAGAGCTGTTTCTACCAAATCGCCACCGTCATCGTATTTCGAAAAACTAAATACTTTGCCAGTGCGTGCATCGTACCAATGTGCCCATGCACCCTGAAAGCGCTCAGCTTTTTCGAGAAACGAAACTATTTTTGTGATTTTATTTAATGCATCGCTACGTTTTATGTAGTTGCGTTCGGCGCCTGCAATAAGCGCCATAATGCCGAATCCTGTGCCGCCTGTTGTAACAATATCGCCATTTACATCGTTGCTGCGCTCGCGTGCCATGCCAGTTTTGGGTTCAGCAAAATCGAAAAAGTAGCGTGTCGTGTAGCGTTGTGTCATATCGAGCAAAGCTTCGTCGGTAGCAGGCAAAACATTTACCGATAGCTTGAAATTATTTGCACTTTTATCCTTTGTACTCATACCTTTTGGCAAAACAAAGTATTCAAAGTTTGTAGCATTAATAACTGGTTTACCCCAGAAGTCGAGATAAAAGTCTTTGTTTGTTTCAGCAACTTTTACAAATTTCCGTCCTCCGTTTGTCGAGCGAAATATCTCGTATTCAAAACCTGTGCGGTTCTGAAAACTTATCTCAACATGCGCCGGATATGCCGTAGCTTTCAGATGGAACGGAACAATGTATTTCGGGTTGTTGCCTTGTGCAAAAGCAACAACCGAAAGAATAAATGCGAATATAATGCGTGTTTTTTTCATTTGTTTATATTTTCAACCCCTATCCCCTTCCCTCGTTCCTTTGGATGAAATCCTTACGGGGAATAAGAACGGATAGTGTGTTGTTTGTTTTTAGCTTTACAATTGTAATTCTTAAATTTAAAAGACATTAAACTTTTACAAAAAGGGTCTTTAATTCCCCCTGCGGGGGATTAGGGGGCTAACAACTTAAACCCTGTTTCCTTCACGTCTCTCGAATTTCCTCCAATAAATAGTTTGTAGTCGCCTGGCTCGGTGCCATAACTCATGTCGATACGGTGGAAAGCCAACATATCGGGGGTAATTCTGAAGCTTATCTCTTTGCTTTCGCCTGCTTTAATCATTACTTTCTCAAAACCTTTCAATTCCTTTACAGGGCGAGTTACGCTGCCCACAAGGTCGCGCACATACATTTGCACCACTTCTTCGCCATCAAGATTTCCTGTGTTTTTTACAGTAACTTTGGCAATTATTTCGCCTTTGGTCGATAATTCATTGCTCGACAATGTAATGTCTGAGTATTCGAAAGTTGTATAACTCAAACCATACCCAAATGGGAATAGTGGATCGTTCGGACTGTCGATGTATTTCGATTTGTATTTGTCGTTGGGCAAATAAATGGGGCGCCCTGTGTTTTTGTTGTAATAATAAATGGGTACTTGTCCCAAATTAAGCGGAAATGTCATGGTGAGTTTCCCCGAGGGGTTGTAGTCGCCAAAAAGAACTTGGGTAATTGCTTTTCCGCCCATAGTGCCCGGATACCAAGCTTCGAGTATTGCATCGGCCAATTTGTTTTCGCGTTCCAATACGAGCGGGCGACCATTCATTAGTACTGCGACTATCGGCTTGCCTGTTTTTTTCAATTCAGCCATCAATTCGGTTTGCACGCCTGGCATGCTAATGTCCGTTCTACTTGCAGCCTCGCCACTCCAATCCCAGTCTTCGCCTATTACCATCACAATTTTGTCGGCACGACGAGCGGCAGCAATAGCAGCTGCAAAACCACTGCGGTCGGTGCCCATTTTTTTAGCACCTTCGGCATATATAATATTCTCTTTTCCATTGTAAGTTATCAATTCGTCGAGTGTCGATGTCATAAAATCCCAGTCGCCAGCCGCTTTCCACGAACCTAGCATGTCGCGGGTCGAAGTAGCCAACTCACCAATCACAGCCAGTTTCTCGCCTTTTTTCAATGGTAAAACATTGTTGTCGTTTTTAAGTAAAACCATCGATTTTTTAGCCACGTCCAATGCCGCGTCTAAATGTTCGGGGGCATACACATAGCGTTTTTCGCGTTCGGGGTTGCAATAGCGGTATGGGTCGTCGAAAAGGCCGAGCATAAACTTCACTTTCAGCACGCGGCGCACAGCATCGTCAATCAATTTTATGTCAACCAAACCATCTTCCACCTGTTTTTTGAGGTATTTAAAATACACTTCGCCCTGCATATCCATGTCCACACCAGCTTTAATAGCCAGCAATCCAGCTTCTGCATCGTTGGCAGCCACACCGTGGTGCACCATTTCGTTTATCGAGGTATAGTCAGTCACAATAAAGCCTTCGAAGCCCATTTCTCCACGCAATAAATCGGTGAGTAAATATTTACTTCCAGTGGCAGGCACTCCATCCAATTCGTTGAACGATGTCATTACGCTCATTGCGCCAGCATCAATAGCAGCGCGAAAAGGTGGCAAGTATATGTCGCGAAACACACGCTCCGACATATCCACCGTGTTATAATCGCGTCCCGCTTGTGGAGCGCCATAGGCTGCAAAATGTTTTACGCAAGCCAACAGTGTTAGTGTATCGGCTAAGTTGTTGTCGCGACCTTGTATGCCTCTTACACGAGCTTCGGCAATGCGCGAGCCTAAATATGGATCCTCGCCAGCTCCTTCCGATACACGCCCCCAACGTGGCTCAACCGAAATGTCGACCATGGGTGCAAATGTCCAGTTGAGGCCCGATGCTGCAGCTTCAATTGTACCTATACGTGCTGCTTTTTCGATGGCTTCGAGGTCCCACGAGGCCGATTCGCCCAACGAAATTGGGAAAATCGTTTTGTGCCCGTGGATAACATCATAACCAAACAACAAAGGTATACCTAATCTCGACTCTTCTACAGCTACACGTTGCAATTCGCGCACATAAGCCGTAGTATGTGCATTAAAAATATTACCGCAATGTCCCTTGCGTATGTCTTCTAAGTAAGTTGTGCGAAGTGTGGGGCCAGTTACATCCCAGTCGCTCGTGTATAGTACAAGTTGACCAATTTTTTCTTCGAGCGTCATTAGTTTTAGTACCGAATCTACTTTGTGATTCAAAAGCGCTTCGGGTGTATTTGTTTTATTTGTGCATGACATTAAAATAAATATGCACAAGCTAACTGTAAGAATGTTGATTTTTCTCATGACAATGATTAGTTGTTTTTTTGTATTAAAATTCAATGTTGCAAATATAACAGTGCTTTTCGATACTTGTTTATATTTTACACCCAATATCATCACTACATAAAAAAATGCCGAAAAAGGCTACCCTATTTTGGCACTACAACTAATATTGTTTTTAAGTCAACTATGTGTTAATGAGTGTGTTGTTGGTTTTTGTTTTTTGAAAAAAATATTCGATATTTCTTCCTGAATTTGCCTTAGTGTTTTGTAAAACACATTATTTAAACTTTATCAATCCAACAATTCCCATTTTCTTCTGATTTGTGTTTACTGTGGTATATGTTTTTAGGGGGTGATTTATGGTTTTTTTGTGCAAGTAAATAAATTTAGCTCTAAGTTTTCAATTTAAATTGTATTGTAAAATGGCATAGTGGCGATATTACTCGCACACCCAACAGCTATGCATTTTTTGGCGAAATGCACAAACTGTTGGGTGTGTTGTTTGTATAATTTTTTAGTGAATTAATTCATCTAATATACCAATTCGGAATGTGTTTGATTACAGAATAATATGTCTTTGCTTTTTGCTCTTTATTCTTACAGTCTATATTATTTTTTAAGCGTAATGTGTACAACACCTCCTGCGGCACGTTCACCGTATTTCAGTATCAATGCCAATCGCTCATCATTGTCTTTTGCTTTTTCAACTTTTACTTCTGCAATTTTATTAGCTTCGATGCTCGATGTGTCGAAATCGGCTGGCATGGGTTTTCCATCTACTATTATCAAAGGTTTGAATGCAGTTTCGTTTTTACCTGCATCTAACCTAAAGTTTATGGGTAGCGTGTACTGTACACTTACACTTTTTCCGCGTTGTTGGCCTGGTGTCCATTTGGGCATGGCTTTTATTACTCTTATTGCCTCGGCATCGAGCGAAGCATCTACGCTGCGCACTACTTTTACATCGTTTACTTGCCCATTTTCGTCAATAATAAACTGGCAAATAACTCTTCCCTGAATGCCACTCTCCTGTGCATCAACCGGATACCTTATGCTTTCGGCCAGGTATTTAAACAGTCCATTGTCGCCGCCAGGAAATTGAGGCATTTGCTCAACAACCTGAAAAACCACTTTGTCGTTGTTTGTTTTTTCGGGCGCCTCGGTTTTCGCTTTTTTGTCGTCGGTTGCAACTGTACCATAGCTCACTACAACAACTTCGGGCAATGCTTTTGGCGCTGCATTTTGCGCTATGGGCATGTCGTTGCTTGTTGCCACTGCTGCATTGGTGGTTTCGGGGCTTGGCGCTTCGATGGTAGTAGCTGCTTGTAGTGGAGCTAACTCACTTTTCGAAAACTTGGTGTCCATTTCGAGGTTTAATTCACTGGCCGATTGAATAAAACTTTCGGCATTACTTAAAAATACTAAACTGAAAAGAATGGGAACAATTAGCAAATACTTGCTTGCTAAGATGCGAGGAGATTTTGAACGGTTCATCATAACGATACGTTTTTTTAATGGTAAAATATTGAATTTGTTGGTCAGAAAGAGACTTGGGGTTTGGTAGATTAGTTGAAGCATATGTTATTGATAGTTTTTGCTGTCGAAGCCTTGGGTTAGCACATTTTTGTCGGCCAAATATTCTAAGTTATGGCGAACTTCGCGTTTTGTTAGCCACACAAAAGGGTTGAACCATAGACCGATGCAGACGATTTCGAATAAAACAACATCGTAGCTATGTTTTTGTTTTACATGTGTTTGCTCGTGCGCTAAAACCTCCGATTGCTCGCTTTGGCTGTGTAAGTTGGGGTTTATCACTATCATGTCGAAAAACGAAAACGGGCTAATCGCTTGGTTGCTTGCAAACACATTTATGCCTTGTACAAGGGTGCGTGTGCACGATTTTCGAATGCGCATGAGCGATGCTAATTGTAGTAACATACGCAGTAGTAACATGCTGGCAACAAAAATGTAAAGGTATAGCATTACGCTTCCGGCACTTTGCCAAAGTGGTGTGGCTATGTTTGTGTTGCTTGGCATAACTTCGAATTCGGGTAAAAGCACATACCGTAACATTTGGGTGGATACTGCGCTTTGTGCAATATTCGATTCGCTTAGGCGGATGGCTGGGTAGGCAAACGACACTACTACCGACAGTAATAAATATATGCGTCGGACCATGAAAAACGTATCGCGCACAAATAAAATTCGGTATAGCAAATAAAACATTGCAATGGCAACATTTACTTTTATGATGTAAATAAATAATGGGTTCATGGCTTTCCTTTTTCGATGAGGTTGATAATATCTTGTAAATCTTTTGGCGAAATTTTTTGCTTTTCAACCATAAAACTTACCATCTCTTTATACGAGTTTTCGAAATAGTTTTGCACCACATTCGACATAAATCGACTTTTAAATTCGCTCAATTCGTAAACTGGGCTGTACGAATAAGAGTTTCGGTATTGTTTCGATTTCAAAAATCCCTTGCGCTCTAAGTTCTTTGCCGTCGATGCTACCGTTGTGTAGGGTGGGCGTGGCTCGGGAATTTGGTCTAAAAAATCCTTTATAAATCCATCGCCCACCTGATATATTACCATGAGCAATTCTTCTTCTTGACGTGTTAATTTTTCCATACAATATATTTATAATTGAGTGAATTACGAAATATTCGCAAATCTACGAAGTTTTCGTAAGCATAGTTCATTTTGTTGTTTTTTTTAGTATATAATAATATTTCGGCCTAGTTTTCGGTTTTTGTTACATATAATTTAACTTTTTCGAAAAAATATTACACAAACATCAAAATAATAAGAGATTTGCATTATATTTGCAGATGAATTGAGCGCATTACTACATGTGCATTAAAACAAAACAAATAATTCGAAATTTAAGAAGCTCGTAGTAACCTTGTTGTGCTCGTGTAGCAATTGCCAATTTTTTACTTTGCATATGCCTATCACGATGTGCAGGTTTGAATTTAAGTTGTTGAACAAATATGTTTTATAATAATAACAATGGCTTATAGTCATTCGGTTCAATCAATACATGGCTCGCAACGTACAATTTTTTATTTTGAATAAAACAGTATCTGAATGAAGGTTTATCACAACATCATACTAATTTTATTGATAGCGATGCTTGCCAGCTGTTCGCTCACTCGTAAAGTGCCCGAAGGTGAGTATTTGCTCGACAAGGTTGTGGTGAAGCACGATGCAAAAGGGATTACCAATTCGAAAGTGAAAAATTATTTGCGACAAGAGCCAAATCCTCGTATTCTTGGTGGATTGTCGATGCAATTGGGATTGTACAACTTGGCTGGCCGCGATAGTACGAAGCGCATCAACCGTGCACTCATGCGCATGGGGAGCGCGCCTGTTTTGTATAGCGAAAACCTTACGCGCTTATCGGCCCAACAAATTAAGTTTTTCTTTCAAAACAAAGGTTATATCAATGCCGAAGTGAATACCGATGTGGTATTAAATAAAAAAAAGGCGATAGTTACTTACAATATTAAAAGCAATAAACCTTTTAGTTTGAACGAATATGTTGTTGATATTGATAACGAAAAAGCCAAAGGTATAGCGAGTGATACTTCGCGTTCGCTTGTGCGCAAAAATATGCTTTTCGATGTGGATGTTTTGAACGACGAGCGCGAACGCATTACACGGCAGCTTCGGCAGGATGGTTTTTACCTATTTAATCGCGATGTGCTAATTTTCAAAGCCGATAGCGCTGTGGGCAACAATAAAATTGATGCAGAGTTAAGTCTGCGCGAAATTCCAAACATTAGCCGCGATAGTTTATCGGCTCTGTTGTTTACGCAATACAACATACGCAACATTACCTATATTGCAAGCACCGAGGGTTTTATGGGCTCGAGTGCCGAAGTGTCGGCCGAAAGAGATACCACTGTGTTTCGAAATTACAAATTGATAAGTCCGAAAGAAGCATATATAACACTCGATGCATTGATTCACAATACATTTATCGAGAGTGGTGCTCGTTTCAGCGATGTGGCGGTGCAACGTAGCTATTCGGCACTCAATGGTTTAGGTCCTGTAAAATATGTCGACATATCATTTGTTCCTGTCGGAAATAACCAACTCGATTGCAATATTACAATTGTGCCAGCCAAAACGGTTAACATTACGGGCGAAGTTGAAGGCACCTATACCGGTGGCTATTGGGGCTGGGGTGTGAGTGCCGGGGTTGTCAATCGCAATCTTTTTAAAGGTGCCGAAGAGCTATCCACTCAAATAAAAATTGCATCCGAATGGCAGTTGGGCAATTGGGCACAAGAAAGAACGGCGCAAGTGGGTCTGAAATTTCCGAAATTTATTTTCCCATTTGGGAGCTACGATTTTAAACGTAATATACATGCCAAAACCGATTTTCAATCGAATTTAAGTTATCAATACAGGCCGCAAGAGTTTACTGTTTTCAATACTGGGGGCTTGCTGCGTTATAGTTGGGAAAGCGAACGAAAAACTCATGCATTGGATTTTTTCAATCTTAGTTATGTGTATTTTAGTCATCTCGACCAAACTTTTATCGATAAATACTTAAGCACCGGTTTGTACAATTTATACAACTATCAAAGTCATTTCATTTTGCGTGCAGCTTACAGTGGTACACACACAACATTCAATCCCAATAGGCCTTTGCGCAATTTTTCAACCTATAGTTATGGTGTCGAAACAGCGGGTAATTTAATGTATGGTATCAATCAATTGCTTGGTAGCGAAAAAGCCTCTGATGGCACCTATCGTATTTTCAACAATCGTTATGCGCAATATTTCCGCACCGAGTTCAATACCACCTACCATCAAATTATCGATAAAAACAATCGTATTGTTTTTCATGCAGGTGTAGGCTTGGGTGTGCCTTTTGGCAATTCGGATCAAATACCTTTTGAGCGTCGTTTTTACAGCGGTGGTGCAAGTAGCGTACGGGGCTGGCGCGAAAGTTATCTTGGTCCAGGTACTTATAAACGCAACGAAGCTGTGGTGAGTCGCGACTACAATCAGGTGGGCGATATAAAAATTGATTTAAATATGGAGTATCGCGCTAAATTGTTTTGGGTAATGGAAGGTGGGTTCTTTTTGGATGCTGGCAATGTATGGACCATGCGCGAATACGAAACGCAGCCTGGTGGCGCATTTAAACTCAATAGTTTTATGAAAGAGTTTGCCATTGCTTATGGCATGGGTTTGCGTATGGATTTCTCGTTTTTTATTTTTAGGTTCGATGCCGGATTGAGGCTTTTCGACCCAGTGAAGCCACGGCAAGAACAATGGCGTATAAAACCAACGTGGGACGACACTGCTTTTCATATTGCTATTGGTTATCCATTCTAAAAATAGATATTTTTTACTGATCCGATTTTTATTTGATCTTTTTGAAACTTTGTTTTGCGCAATTTTGCTACCACAGGGCTTCATTCAGTATAAATCAGTTTTCAATTTATTTGTGATTTTTAATTTTGAACTCAAATTCGTATTGTTTTGTAAACAAACGAAAATGTTGATGAATCAAAGTAGCGTTAATTGTGTATATTCGCAAATACCGCCTTCATATAAACACTGAACATCGGCCTGCGCAAAATGAATGTTGTGCTGTGAGCTTTTTAACATAATTCATGCAATTTATCCATTTGTTTTTTATATTATTGCAATTGCAAATTACATTGCAGCAAAAGGTATTAAAAAGTATATTATAACGGGCATTTATGGGCTAATATAAATAGATGCTGCTTGTTGAAAAAAGGAGGAGTTAAAACAAATGGATGCAAACGAAAATACGATAATATTGTCTGAGGATGAGCAAATACAGCGTGATTTTGACATGCTGTTGCAGGATTATATCAACTCGAATCATCGCAAAAAAACCGAAATAATAATTAAAGCTTTTAATTTTGCTCATGCAGCACACAAAGGCATAAAGCGCCGCTCGGGCGAACCTTATATATCGCACCCCATAGCGGTTGCAGGTATCGTGTTGCGCGAAATTGGACTTGGTTCAACATCGATTTGTGCCGCCTTGCTACACGATGTGGTGGAAGATACTGATTATACCACCGAAGATATTGCCAGTATGTTTGGCCCCAAAATAGCGCAAATTGTTGATGGACTTACCAAAATATCGGGTGGTGTGTTTGCCGAAAAATCGTCGGAGCAGGCCGAGAATTTCCGAAAACTATTGCTCACTATGTCCGAAGATATTCGGGTGATACTTATAAAAATTGCCGACCGCCTACACAATATGCGTACACTTGGGTCGATGCCGCCCAACAAACAATACAAAATTACTGGCGAAACGATTAATATTTATGCGCCATTGGCACACCGTTTGGGGCTTTTTCGCATTAAAACGGAGCTCGAAAATTTGAGTTTTAAATACGAGCACCCCGAAACATATGCCATTATCGAAGAGAAATTGGCTGTCGACGAAACTGCACGCACATTGTTTTTTCAACAGTTTTCGGCTCCCTTACGCGAAAAGTTGCAACAGCTGGGTTACGAGTTCTTTTTCAAAGAGCGCATAAAGTCGGTATATTCTATTTATAATAAAATGACTACCCGACACATCCCTTTCGAAGAGGTGTACGACATACTTGCGCTTCGTGTGGTATTTAAACCAAAGGAAGGCATGAGCGAAAAGGACCAATGCTGGATGCTTTATTCGGCCATAACTGGTATTTTTAAACCACACCCCGAGCGTATTCGCGATTGGGTGAGTACGCCCAAAGCCAATGGCTACGAGGCGTTGCACATAACTGTTATGGGGCCTTTTGGCAGATGGGTAGAAGTGCAAATACGCAGCGAGCGCATGAACGAGATTGCCGAAAAAGGTTTGGCCGCTCACTGGAAATACAAAACTGGCGAGGGCGACGAAACCGAACTCGATAAGTGGATGAAGACGATAAAAGAGTTGCTCGAAAATCCCGAGCCCAACGCTATCGACTTTATGGATACATTTAAACTGAACTTGTTTGCGTCCGAAATTTTTGTTTTTACTCCCAAAGGCGAAATTAAAACCATTGCTGCGGGTGCTACTGCCCTCGATTTTGCCTATATGCTGCACTCAAATATTGGCGACCATTGTATTGGTGCTAAGGTAAATCATAAGTTGGTGCCGCTGAGCTATTTGCTCAATAGTGGCGACCAAATCGAAATTATTACTGCGCGCAAGCAAACTCCGCAAATCGAATGGCTCAACTATGTAACAACAGCACGCGCAAAAGCCAAGTTGAAAGCGTATTTCAAACGCGAAGAAAAAAACTTAATCAATGCAGGGCAAAAACTTGTGTTCGATGCATTGGCAAGCATTGGCTTGAAACCCGATAACGAAAATATTGTTCGTATACTCAATTATTTTAAAATTGAAAGTAGAACAACACTATATCTCGATGCAGTAGCAGGACGAATAAATGTTGACGAGATTGCAACAGTGGTATTTAAACCAAAATCGGAAAATGTTTTTGTGCGATACCTCAAAATGCCTTTCACGAGTTCGTCGGAAAATAAAGCGAATAAAAAGAAAGATACGAAGCCGATAGCCGAAGCCAATGCCGAACCACATAAGGTGGACCGCAAAAAAACTTTCATGCTTTTAGAGGAAAATGCCAATGTCAACTTCAAATTGGCCGATTGTTGCCATCCTATTCCGGGCGACGATGTGCTGGGTTATGTCGACGAATCGGAGATTGTGATTATTCATAAAAGGCAATGTGTGGTGGCTTCGCAGCTTAAAGTGAATTTTGGCGAGCGATTGGTGTCGGCAAAATGGTCGATGCGTAAAAAGCTGTCATTCATCGAGGTACTCGAAATTAAAGGCATCGACAAAAAAGGTGTTATGATTGAGATATTGAAAGTAATATCCGAAGTATTTGGTGGCAATATCAGCGAAATTGATATCAAAACCAATGCTGGCATTTTTATCGGGTATTTTCATATATATGTGCACGACACCGAAGATATTAAAATGATTTGCAAAAATTTATTGAAAATTAAAGAGGTGAATTCGGTGCAAAGGGTGAGCGATACGAAATAGTTTTATTTTAAAAGTAAATTCCAAATTTAAGAATCGTTTCATGTTGAAAGCTCATTTTGCATCGTCGCATTTTGTTTTAAAAATAATACTGCTTTTGTTATTGTTGCTCGTTTGTAGCTTTAGTTCATTGTTGTTGTACAATTTTATTGTTGGCGCATTTTTCGATAATGAACAAAATCTTGCATTGATGCAAATTATTCAGAGTTTTGGTGTTTTTATCTTGCCATCGGTGCTTGTAGCATATTTTTGTACCGAAAGCGTGCGGCAGGGTTTGCAGTGGAAACTCCGAAAAAAATTGTCATTGTATTTTTTAGTTACACTACTCATGTTATCGGCCATTCCGGCCATTAATCTTTTGGCATGGCTCAACGAACAGCTTGTTTTTCCCCCATTTATGTCGGGCATCGAGCAATGGTGTCGAACTGCCGAAAACAATGCCAAAGCCATAACCGAAAGCATGTTGCAAGCCAGCAACTTTTGGGGTCTTGCTTTTAATTTGCTGCTTGTGGCTGTTTTGCCAGCATTTTCCGAAGAGATTTTTTTTAGGGGCGCATTGCAAAAAATACTGCATTCGTGGCGAGGTGCTGTTGTAGCCATTTGGATTGTAGCATTTGTTTTTAGCGCAATACATATGCAATTTTATGGTTTTGTTCCACGCATGTTGCTGGGTGCCATGTTTGGCTATTTGGTATATTGGTCGGGCGGTTTGGGTTTGGCTATTTGGGCACATTTTGTTAACAATGCTATTGCTGTAACTTTTCACTATCTACAAAGCAACTATTATACACAGTTTCCGCTCGATACAATAGGGTCGGGTAAAACCATTTGGCTTGGTTCGATTAGCATTGTTGTGCTTGGTTTATTATTAATAATTATTCGAAAAATTGCTTTGACCCATAAAACCTAATTCGCCTCGTTGTGAAATGTTTTTTTTGCTGAATTGTAATTTTGATATTATACCGATTGCACAAACAATATAGCCCAATTTCGACAGAGTCTCATTGTCCTATTTGTTTGTTCCGATTCTCGGAATTTCGAAATACTCAATACGCTACGGCATTAACAACAGTAGACATAAAAATGACTTTGGGTCATTTTATATGTACTGTTGGTATTATTTGCATGATGATTAATGTGTATTATTATACAATTTCGCAGCACAAAATACTTATTCAACAAAATTCCTTTATCTTTGCAGCGTTTTTTTTAATCAGCACAATTTATTATGCAATTCGATATACATCAATCATTACTTGGCAAAACTGCCGCTACAGCTACGGGCTATTCTCCCGAACTATTATTTCGCATACCTCGTTCCGAAAATCGCTTGCGTTACAACTTACAAAACAATGCTTTGCCTTTTGTTGGTTTCGATGTGTGGAATTGTTACGAAGTTTCGTTTCTCAACACCAATGGTTTGCCTGTGTCGTGCATGCTCAAAATTGTTTACCCAGCCAATAGTGAGTATATAGTCGAGTCGAAATCGCTAAAATTATATCTCAATTCGTTTAACATGCAAGCCATGGCAAGCACAACACCCGAGAGCTTGTTGCAACTGAAACAAACCATTACTGCCGACCTCGAGCAATTGTTGGAGTGCCCTGTGGCGTTAGCTTTGCTCAACGATAGCGATTGCGAATGGAATGTGTTCGAAAAATTTGCAAATGCTAATTTGGTTGATATGCTCGATGTCCAGAAACTCAATGCCATGTCGTTTACACATTATAAAGAGTCGCCAGCACTTATTGTAGCTCAACCTAGCACACAGCCGCAAAAGTATATTTTTCGTACCGATGTGTTGCGATCCAATTGTCGCGTTACCAATCAGCCCGATTGGGGAGAGCTTTTTGTTGAGTTCGAAAGCAACTACGAGGTCGACCTTTACAGTTTGTTGGCTTATATCGTTTCGTTTCGCGAAGAAAATCATTTTCACGAAGAAGTTGTTGAAATGATTTATAAGCGCCTTTGGGATAAATTACAACCTCAAAGTTTAATGGTAGCTGCCACCTACACACGCCGTGGTGGTATCGACATTAATCCCATTCGTGCATCGCATGTTGCACTTATCGATGGTAAACTTACAGGTGTCGAGCGACGCATCAAAAAAACATATCGACAATAGGGGTGCGTGTGGTGAATGAATCCTATTTTGATTCGTTTTTTTCTAATTGCAAAACTGTTAGATGTTGCTTCATACGGACTTTTTTTTTATTTTTTCAATAGCTATATGAATAAGCTGTGTTTAAGTACTAATAATATAAATGTAGAGAAACAAACTGTTAAATTTTAAAACAAAAAATATGAGTACAAGAAGTGAAAATTTTATAATGGGGCACGATATGGCATGGGAAGATTTGGGTGGTGGCTTACAACGTCAGATTTTAGGTTTTGATGGGCAGTTGATGCTCGTTAAAATAAAATTCGAAGTTGGTAGCATTGGTTACATTCACCAACATTATCATTCGCAATCGAGTTATGTGGTGTCAGGTAAGTTCGAAGTGGAAATAAAAGGCGAAAAAAAGATACTTGTAGCTGGCGATGGATTTTATGCCGAACCCGATGTGCCTCATGGTGTTGTGTGTCTCGAAGCTGGTGTGCTTATTGACGCATTTAGTCCTGTGAGAGCCGATTTTTTAAAGAAATAACACATTTCGCCACTCACCTCGCACCTCAGTTTGCGAATTTCACTTCGTAAGTGTCACCTTTGTTTTGCAAAGTGCTGCTTTTTTAATGAAAGTGTACAGTATTAATCATTAGTCCCAAAATTTTGCAGTGTTTGCATGTTTTGGGATTATTCTTGTTATAAAGTATAAGCTCGGGTTGTGTATTAGATGAAAACAAATCGATTGAAGCTATTGCATTAGGTTGCAAATTTTTGTACTTTTGCAGCAAAATTATAAATACCCGAAATAGTATTTGCAAATGGAGAAAATTATTATCCTCGATTTTGGTTCTCAAACCACCCAACTCATAGGGCGACGTGTGCGCGAGTTGAACGAATATTGCGAGATTGTGCCCTACAACAAATTCCCCGAAAACGACGAAAACATTAAAGGTATTATCCTTTCAGGTAGCCCTTTCTCGGTATACGACCCCTCGGCTTTTAAAGTCGATTTAAGTAATATACGTCAAAAATATCCCGTTTTAGGTATTTGCTATGGTGCTCAGTTTATGGCTTATAGCTCGGGAGGTAATGTCGAGGCAGCTGGCTCGCGCGAATATGGCCGTGCCAATCTTACTTTTATCGATAAAAATGATGCATTATTTAAAAATATAAACGAAGGTTCGCAAATTTGGATGTCGCATGGCGATTCCATTACTGCTATCCCACAAAGCTTCAAAAAAATTGCCAGCACTGCCGATGTCGAATTGGCTGCTTACCATGTTGAAGGCGAACAAACATGGGGCGTTCAGTTTCACCCCGAAGTTTTTCACTCGCTCGATGGCTTATTGTTGCTCGAAAATTTTCTTGACATATGTGGTTGTGCGCGCGATTGGTCGCCTGCTTCGTTCATCGAAACAACTGTTGCCGAGCTGCAACAACAATTGGGCAACGACAAAGTTGTACTTGGCTTGTCGGGCGGTGTCGATTCGTCGGTAGCAGCAGTATTGTTGCATCGTGCTATTGGAAAAAATCTTACTTGTATATTTGTTGATAATGGACTGTTGCGTAAAGACGAGTTTGAAACAGTGCAGCGCGACTACGAACACCTCGGACTCAATGTGGTGGGCGTGCAAGCCAAAGATTATTTTTACAAAATGCTCGAAGGTGTAACCGACCCCGAGAAAAAACGTAAAATTATTGGTGCTGGCTTTATTGATGTTTTCGACAAAGAGGCTCATAAAATTGAAGGTGTAAAATGGTTGGCACAAGGCACTATTTACCCCGACATTATCGAATCGCTTTCAATTACTGGTACTGTAATTAAGTCGCATCACAATGTGGGTGGTTTGCCCGAAAAAATGAAATTAAAACTTTGTGAGCCGCTTCGCCTTTTGTTTAAAGACGAGGTGCGCCGCGTTGGTAAGGAATTGGGCATGATGAGTCATCTTATCAAACGTCAACCATTTCCCGGTCCGGGCTTGGGCGTGCGTATTTTGGGCGACATTACCGAAAACAAAGTACGTGTGTTGCAAGAAGCCGACCACATATTTATTTCGGCACTGCGCGAATGGAATCTCTACGACAAAGTGTGGCAGGCTGGCGTAATACTTTTGCCTGTGCAGTCGGTGGGCGTAATGGGCGACGAGCGCACCTACGAAAATGCAGTTGCTTTGCGCGCTGTAACTTCAACCGATGCCATGACGGCCGATTGGGCGCAATTGCCTTATGAGTTTTTGGCAAAGGTGTCCAACGAAATCATTAATAAAGTAAAAGGTGTTAACCGCGTGGTGTACGACATTAGCTCGAAACCACCAGCAACCATCGAGTGGGAATAATTATATTGACAATTTTAAAATAGACCATTTACTATTTAAACAACCAACGTGGATGTTGATAGGGAATCGTAAATCGTAAATCGTAAATCGTAAATGCTTTGATTGACACTCACGCTCATATATATGCCGAGGAATTTGATGCCGACAAGCACGAAATGATACTGCGTGCTAAGCAGGCCGGCGTTTCGCACATCGTTATGCCAAATGTCGACAGCGAGTCATTGCCGCGCATGTTGGCGCTCGAAAGCGAATATCCGGCCTATTGTTTTGCTGCTATTGGTTTGCACCCTACAAGTGTAAATGCTGGTTTCGAAGCCGAATTGGCAATTGTTGAGCAGCAACTTACAGCACGACAGTTTGTGGCTATTGGCGAAATTGGCATCGACTTGTATTGGGATAAAACTTTTTTGAATGAACAAAAAATCGCTTTTACCAGGCAATTGCATTGGGCAATAAAATACAATCTGCCCGTTATAATACATGTGCGCGACTCATTCGACGAAGTTTTTGAGCTACTCGATGCTTTTGATAATAAAAGTTTGACCGGCGTGTTTCATAGTTTTACAGGAAATATTGATCAAGCGCAAAAAATTCTTTCGTACGGAGGTTTTAAAATTGGCATTAACGGAATTGTAACATTCAAAAATTCGGGCTTAGCAAATGTTGTAAAGCAAATTGGCATCGAAAATATTGTTGTCGAAACCGATGCGCCATACCTTACGCCAACGCCCTACCGTGGTAAGCGTAACGAAAGTGCATATGTAGCATTTGTTGTGGATAAAATTTCGGAGATTTTTAATATCGAAAAAACAAAAGTTGACAGTATACTCACTCGAAACGCGTTAGAAATATTTAAAAACATATCAATTTAATGCAAAAAATCTTTTTTTTTGGCTAAATCGATAAAATCTTAGGTGCAAAATAAAATAATTATTCTGTAATTCATAAATTTTTCTTAACTTGCGCCCCAATTTGGAGAGATGCTCGAGTGGTTGAAGAGGCACGCCTGGAAAGCGTGTATACGACATAATCGTATCGAGAGTTCGAATCTCTTTCTCTCCGCGAATTTGTTGGCAAAACAAAGGAATTATAAAACAAAAACAAAATAAAAAACAAAAATCAGAAATTTAAAAAA
>CAZEVV010000005.1:0-47665 GCA_964515675.1 uncultured Paludibacter sp.
CGATATATTGCAGTAAAATAAATACATAATGGTTTTTCAGCAGAGCCTAATTAATGTACAACGTGACATTTACAATCAATTGATTCCGCTAAAAATTGCGGATATATACTTTAACGAAACAGCCATTAGTGGTGCCGAATTGGTTCCATTTGCAGGCAAATTCGAAAAAATGGTGCAAATATTTAATCGTAAAATCATTAACGAACGTGCTGTAAAAGAAGAGGTAGATCGCTTAATTCCGCTTGCAAAACAATTTTACGAATCGTGGGATATGGATGTTGACAAACAAATGTACCGTAACATGATTTATTTGTACTTTAACAATGTCGACAAACAATTTATTTCGGAAGAAATGGCTGAAGCGCTTAAACAGTTTGATGGCGATGTTGATAAGTACACCAACTTTGCATTCGAAAACTCGATACTTACAAAACCTGCTAAAGTACAAGCGTTTTTACAAAATGTAGACTCAACAACAATAAAAACATTCACTGCCGACCCAATTTACAAATTGGCCATAAGTTATTATACAGCTTATACGCGCCGCGTGATAAACCAAACAAAAAAACTCGAGGGCGAACAAGCAAAATACTTCAATCTTTACATGGATGCTATTGCAACAATGAATGCCAATAAATTGTTAGCCCCCGATGCCAATCGCACACAACGCCTTTCGTACGGTAAAATTACAGGTGCTAAACCTGCCGATGGCTTGCTATACGATTATTATACAACGTTGGATGGTATTTTCGAAAAACGTGCCGAAAACCCAGGGCATCCCGACTATTCTATCCCTAAAAAAATTGGCGACTTGTACGAAGCTGCCGACTTTGGCACATATGCTACAAACGGAAAAATGCCTGTCAACTTTTTGGCAAATCTACACACTTCGAGTGCAAGCTCGGGCAGCCCTGTTATGAATGCCAAAGGCGAACTAATTGGCCTGAATTTTGATAGAATTGCCGAAGGAGTTGCCTCCGACTATAAATTTTTGCCCGATTTGAGTCGAAATATTGTTGTCGATATTAGATATGTTTTATTTTTACTCGAAAAATATTCGCTCTCAAAACATTTAGTCGACGAGATGACAATTGTAAAATAACACATCAAAATTATTATATTGAAAATGAATAAATTTTTTAAAACACTTTTACTATCGTTATTTTTTTCGAACCTAGCGATAGGATTATTTGCACAAAACAATGCGCAAAATGGTGAGCCTGTATTGCAACGTGTATCCAACAAAGCGGTTGTTCAGAGCGTATATCCCGAAGCCACCAAAGTTGAAAAAACAAATGAGTTTTGGTTTAAAATTGTCGACGACAAAAACAAACTTTATGGTTATGCAATGACCAGCACCGACTATTGTAAGGACATAATTGGTTATAACAACACAACGCCAATAATGGTAATTACCGACAAAAACTTTGTGATACGCAAAGTAGCTTTGCTCTCGCACTACGAGTCGCCAGGCTATGTGCGACGCCTGCAGCAAATGGGCTTTTTTGGCACTTGGGACGACCTAAAACTGGCCGAAGCACGCAAAATAAAAGCCGACGCATACACAGGGGCAACACTTACTGCAAAGGCAATTGAGAAAAATTTATATTTCTTAATTGATAATGGAGGGAAGAGATTACCGAAAAAATAGAGTTCCTAATAATAATTCAGTAAAGCGATGAAACACAATGTTTTCATCGCTTTTTTAATACTAAACAGAAACAAATGCACACCTAACACTATTTTCACAAACGTTTGCATAAAAAAAACATATTATTTTTACCGAACAATGAATCAATTGACTTACCAACACATATCTTTGCAATTAAATCTTTTAAATACAATGAATAACAAAAAAAAATTACTATCATGAAAAAACTTCTCCTTTCTCTATTTGTATTCGCATTTGCCTGGACAAATGCACAAGTAAAATACACTGTTAATGTACCTGCAGGCACAAACAAATGCTACATTGCAGGCGAAATGAACGGTTGGACGCATCAAGAAATGACCTAAGTTAATGCTACACAATTCACCATCACTATTGCTACTGCAAGAACTGCCCATAAGTATAAATATTGCAGTGGTCCTACGTGGGCATTCGTAGAAACACAAGCAGATTGCAAAAGTGCTGTAAGTAACAGAACATATGCTGCACTTGACAATGTAGCTTGCTGGACAGCTGTTTATGTACCAGGCACACCTAAAGTAGATATCGAAATTAAAGTAAAAGTTCCAACTTCATGGACTGCACCAAGGATCCACTATTGGGGTGATAAAGCAACCACATGGCCAGGCATAAACTTAACCCAAGAGGGCGATTGGTGGGTAGCAAGAATTGAGCAAGTAACAACAATTAATCTTAATTTTAACGATGGCCCGGTATCTACTGATGGCTCGGTACCTACTCAAACATCCAACATTACGAACGTTACTGCGTCAACATGTTATCAGGTAAACAACGACAATTCATACACTACTGTTTCGTGTACAACTACTTCGTCAAAGGCAAACAATCTACAAAATAGTATAAAAAGCATTGTTTCGGGCATTCAAATTGACCTCGACACACCTAGCAACATTACATTATACTCGGCTCAAGGTGCATTGATAAAAGAAATAGCTAACACACAAAACACTACGATAAACAATTTGACAACAGGAATTTATATCGTAAACATCAATGGCAAATCACATAAAGCTATTGTAAAATAACACATATAAAACAATTGTATAAAAGTAAAAGCCGGCAAAATTTGTCGGCTTTTTTTGCTCCGAAGATAATATGTTGCAAAAAAAACAAAACTATCAAGTTTAAAAATGTAAGAAAATATTTATAAAGAAAATATGCTAAAGATTTTCGGTAAAAAAGCCTTATCTTTGTTGAAAAAATAACAAATAATTCTCATACAATCAAAACAACAAAAATGAAACGTATAATAAACACTCCCAATGCACCTGCTGCAATAGGTCCATACAGCCAAGCTGTTGAAGCCAATGGTATGTTATTTATTTCAGGTCAGCTACCGGTAAACCCTGCCAGTGCGAAAATTGAAGCCGAAAGCGTTACCGAACAAACAAAGCAAGTTTTTGCCAACATACAAGCTATACTTGCCGAAGCAGGCTATACTTTTGCCGACGTAGTAAAAACTACCGTTTTTTTGGCCGACATTGCTTCGTTTGCCGAAATGAATGAAGTGTATAAAACTTTTTATCAAACCGATTGCCCAGCCCGATCGAGCTTTGCAGTAAAAGATTTGCCACTAGGTGCAAAAGTAGAAATAGAAACAATCGCCATTAAATAGTTAAATTTACAAAGCAAAATCAAAGCTTTAGTTAAAAAACTCAAACAGAAAATGCTTTGAGTTTTTTTTTGTGTCAACTATTTGAAATTCCGAATAAAAGACCTATCTTTGCAGTCCGTTTATTATCACAGTGTAAACGTCGGATTTTGTAAAGTAAACATCTTGTTTTTGTGCCGATTAGCCTCTTTCAAAAACTGGGTTGAGATTACCTAAAACGACAAATATTAATTAAAAAAACATTTTTTATAAAGTGGATACGTTAAGTTATAAAACCATTTCTGCCAACAAAGCAACAGCGCAGAAAGAATGGGTAGTTGTGGATGCTACCGATTTGGTATTGGGACGTATGGGCGCTAAAGTAGCAAAATTGTTACGTGGCAAATACAAACCAAGTTTCACTCCTCATGTTGATTGTGGAGACAATGTTATCATCATCAATGCCGAAAAAGTTCAAATGACAGGCAACAAATGGAATGATAGAGTTTATCTTCGCCACACTGGTTACCCAGGCGGTCAACGCGAAATGACACCTGCTCAATTGCTCGAAAAAAGCCCTGAGAAATTAATCAAGAAAGTAGTTAAAGGCATGTTACCAAAAAATCGTTTGGGCGATAAACTTTTGGGTAACTTACATGTATTTGCAGGTGCCGAACACGACAAACAAGCTCAACAACCAAAACAAATCGATTTAAACACACTTAAATAAGCAATATGGAAGTAATAAATGCCTTAGGAAGAAGAAAAGCGGCTGTTGCGCGCGTTTTCGTAAGCGAAGGAACTGGTAAAATCACGATCAACAAACGTGATCTCGAAGTTTATTTCCCTTCTCCTCTTTTGCAATATGTTGTAAAACAACCATTAAACAAATTAGGTGTTGCTGAGAAATATGATATCAAAGTAAATATCGACGGCGGTGGCTTCAAAGGTCAATCAGAGGCTTTGCGCCTTGCTATCGCTCGTGCATTGGTAAAAATTAATGCTGATGACAAACCTGCATTGAAAGCCGAAGGCTTCATGACACGTGACCCACGCGAAGTGGAACGTAAAAAACCAGGTCAACCAAAAGCACGCAAAAGATTCCAATTCTCGAAACGCTAAAATTTTATTTACAATCTACAATTTTCGATCTACAATATATTTATCAAACCACTTTTGCAAGTGCGCTATTTAAATTGTAAATTGTAAATATATAAATTGTAAATAATTTGGGTTTAGTATCTAAATTTGCGGGACTCATAGACACTGGATGGCTACCCGTAGATTGTTTTCTACAAAAGAAGAAAGTAAACAAATTAATTAAAAAACAAAATGTCAAGAACAAATTTTGAACAATTATTAGAAGCTGGCTGCCACTTCGGTCACTTAAAACGCAAATGGAATCCCGCTATGGCTCCTTATATCTTTATGGAGCGTAACGACATCCACATCATCGATTTGCACAAAACGGTAGTGAAAATCGACGAGGCTGCTGCTGCTTTAAAAAATATCGCAAAATCGGGCCGCAAAGTACTTTTTGTAGCTACTAAAAAACAAGCCAAAGACGTTGTAGCCGACAGAGCTACTTCGGTTGCAATGCCTTATATTACTGAGCGTTGGGCAGGTGGTATGCTTACCAACTTCCCTACTATCCGTAAAGCTGTTAAGAAAATGACAACCATCGACAAAATGGCAACTGATGGAACTTTCGATAATATCTCGAAACGCGAAAAATTACAAATTTCTCGTCAACGCGAAAAACTCGAAAAAAACCTTGGTTCGATTGCCGACATGGGTCGCCTACCAGCTGCACTTTTTGTTGTTGATGTAATGAAAGAACACATTGCAGTAAAAGAAGCACAACGTTTAGGTATTCCTGTATTTGGTATTGTTGATACAAACTCAAACCCTAATGGTATTGACTTTGTAATTCCAGCAAACGACGATGCAACAAAATCGGTTGACGTAATTCTTTCGGCTATGGTTGCTGCTATTCAAGAAGGTCTCGAAGAGCGCAAAGTAGAAAAAGTTGACACCGATGCTTCTGAAGTTCCTGTAGCGAAAGAAAAAAAATCACGCATCAACAAACGCCCAAGAACGCAACGCGAAGACGAAGAGGCTTTGAATGCTAACGTGATTAAAAAATTCGTTAAAGAAGAAGAATAATAAACTGCCCCCTAAATCCCCCTCCAAGGGACTTTTGGTAGTGCTAAATAAAATGAGTTGCTGGTTATTATAATACTTGTAACTCATTTTTATAAAAAAAAGATATAACTGAATAAAAACAACTTTGCTCTTATAAATCCCCTTAACGGGAGATTTAAGGGGCCAAAATTTATAATATTATGGCTGTTACAATGGCAGATATTTCCAAATTGCGTACCAAAACTGGTGCTGGCATGATGGATTGCAAAAATGCTTTGACCGAAGCTGAAGGCGATTTCGACAAAGCAATTGAAATTATTCGTAAAAAAGGACAGGCTGTAGCTGCAAAACGTAGCGACCGCGACGCTGCCGAAGGCTGTGTTTTAGCTGGGGTTAAAGATGGCTTTGGAGCTATCATCGCATTGAAATGCGAAACCGACTTCGTTGCTAAAAATGCTGATTTCATTGCATTAACGAAATCAGTTCTTGATGCTGCATTGGCTGCGAAATGCGAAAACATCGACGCAGTTAAAGCGCTTGTTGTTGACGGACGTACTATTGCTGAACTAATTACCGACCGCTCGGGTGTTACTGGCGAAAAGATGGAACTCGACTACTACGAAATTGTTGAAGGTGGTTCAGTTTCTTCATACATTCACCCAGGTAACAAATTGGTTACAGTTGTGGCATTTGCCGAAAAAGATGCTGACAACGATACAATGCGTGGCGTAGCAATGCACATTGCTGCAATGTCGCCTGTAGCTATTGATGAATCGGCTATCCCTCAAAAGGTTAAAGATACTGAATTGGCTGTTGCAATCGAAAAAACAAAAACTGAACTTGTTGCAAAAGAAGTTGAAGTAGCGTTGAAAAAAGCTGGCATCAACCCTGCACACGTTGACAGCGAAGACCACATTGCGTCGAATATGACAAAAGGTTGGATTACGGCTGAAGTTGCTGCACAAGCCCGCGAAATTATTGCAAACACTACGGCGGAAAAATCTGCAACTTTACCCGAACAGAAAGTTAACAGTATTGCTGCTGGACGTATGGCGAAATTCTATAAAGAATACACACTTCTTGAGCAAAAATACGAAGGTGGTGGCGAAGAAGCTGGTAAAATTACTGTAAAAGAGCTACTTGCTAAAAAACAATTAACTTGTGTTGCGTTTAAACGTGTTACTTTGAACCAAGAGTAATTTTTTACTCCACAAATATCCATAAAAAAAACCTCTCGATATTTATCGGGAGGTTTTTTTGTTTGTATTTATAATGCTATTCGAAACAAATTGATTATTTTTGCAGTTCGTTATTTTTCACAAAAACAAGTTATGTAAAAACATTTTACGTTCGGCAATTTCACAGCAAAAAAATAAATAGCCCATAAAGTGTTACTGAAAACATTTACAACAAAAAAAGTTGATATAAAATATTTTTATGAGTAAAAAAGTAAGGGTGCGTTTTGCCCCAAGTCCTACAGGTCCGTTGCATATTGGTGGTGTTCGCACTGCTTTGTATAATTATTTATTTGCCAAACAACATGGTGGCGACATGCTATTGCGTATCGAAGATACCGACTCGGCACGCTTTGTGCCAGGCGCCGAAGACTATATTGTTGAGGCACTACAATGGTTGGGCATAACAATCGACGAAGGAATTGGCGCTAAAACCGAAGGCCCTCATGGCCCTTACCGCCAGAGCGAACGAAAAAGCATTTACCGACAATATGTTGATCAGCTACTGAATGATAATTTGGCCTACATTGCTTTCGATACAGCTACCGAACTCGACATAAAACGTGCCGAAATTGCTAATTTTCAATATGATGCCAGCACACGCATGAGCATGACAAACTCGTTAACTTTGTCGAATGACGAAGTAAAAAGTCGTATCGATAAAGGTGAGCAATATGTGGTGCGTATAAAAATTGAACCCAACGAAAACATTATAGTAAATGATTTGATTCGTGGCGAAGTATCGATTAACTCATCGGTGCTCGACGACAAAGTGCTTTTCAAATCGTCGGACGAACTGCCCACATACCACATGGCGAATGTTGTCGACGATTATTTGATGCAAATTTCGCACGTTATTCGTGGCGAAGAATGGCTTCCATCGGCACCTTTGCATGTGCTACTTTATCGTTATTTAGGCTGGACTGAGCGCATGCCACAATTTGCACACTTGCCGCTCTTGCTCAAACCCGATGGCAATGGTAAACTTAGCAAACGCGATGGCGACCGACTCGGCTTTCCGGTTTTCCCGCTCAATTGGAAAGACCCCAAAACAAGCGAAACATCATCAGGATATCGCGAAGCTGGTTATTTTCCCGAAGCAGTGGTAAATTTCCTCTCGCTTTTGGGCTGGAATGCTGGAACAGAACAAGAAATGTTCTCGATGGACGAATTGATTCAACTTTTTTCGCTCGACAGAGTGAGTAAAAGTGGCGCAAAATTCGATTACGAAAAAGGCAAATGGTTCAATCACAAATATCTGCAAGCAAAATCGGTTGAAGAAATTGCGGATGCATTTCAACGCTTGCTAATCGACAAAGAAATAATTGAAGATACCGACAAAGTAGCACGTATTGTTTCGTTGGTGCGCGAACGTGCCAATTTCGTAGGCGATTTATGGGAACAAGCAGCATATTTCTTCGTTGCACCCGTCACTTACGACGAAAAAACGGTTCAAAAACGCTGGAAAGAGGAAACGCCCAATCAGATGAAAGAATTGATTGGCCTGCTCGAAGGTATTGAAAGTTTTACACCAGAAAACACCGAACATGAAGTAAAATCATGGATTGCAGAAAAAAACTACAATATGGGTGCAATCATGAATTGTTTCCGACTTGCAGTTGTAGGCGAACCAAAGGGTCCGCACATGTTCGATATCATTTCAATTATCGGCAAACAAGAAACGATAGCGCGCATCAACAAAGCCATCGAATCATTATCGTAATAAACAAACACACCATCGAGATAAAAAAATAATCTAATTATTTTATCTCGATGTTTTTGTATTTGAAAAAAACAAAATGCGCAACCAATAATCAACTCGATCAATAAAGCAATGGGCAGTTTCGAAAACGTTAATAAACCAAGGAAAAAAGTACTTATCATAACTTATTATTGGGTACCAAGTGGTGGTGCTGGCGTACAACGTTGGGTGAAGTTTGCAAAATACTTACGCGAATTTGGCTATGAGCCTATCATTTACACGCCCGAAAATCCCGAATATCCAAGCATCGACAAGTCGTTCGAAAAAGACATCCCGACTGACATTCAGATAATTAAAACACCCATTTGGGAGCCCTACAATGTTTATCGCACAATCATGGGCAAAAAAGGCGAGGCCATCAATGCAGGATTTATTTCAGAAAGCAAAAAAGCAGGCTGGAAAGAAAAACTATCTATTGCCATTCGTGGAAATTTCCTTATCCCCGATCCTCGTAGGTTCTGGATAAAACCATCAGTTCAATTTCTGAAAAAGTATATTAGTGAAAATAAAATTGATGCCATCATCACAACGGGCCCACCCCACTCCATGCACATGATAGGTTTGGGCGTGAAAAAGCATTTCAGCAGTTTGCCTTGGATAGCCGATTTTCGTGACCCATGGACAAATATCGATTTTTACGACGAATTGAACCTCAGCTTTATAGCCGATAAAATTCATCGCAAAATGGAACGAGAAGTTGTGCGAAATGCCGATTGCGTTGTAACGGTTTCCGAAGGCTGGATGAAAGGTTTCGTTGCCATGCAACCACGCAAATACAAAGTAATAAGCAATGGTTTCGACCACGCCGATATCCAGCAACAATCAAAGAGTTTGGATGCAAAATTCTCAATTTCGCACATAGGCACACTTAATGCAGCGCGCAACCCAACTGCATTGTGGCAAGCATTGGCACAATTATGTTTAGAGTCGGATAATTTCAAAGCCGATTTACAAATACAACTTATTGGCAAAGTCGATTTCACAGTTTCGGAAGCCATCGAAAAAGCAGGCTTGCAACAACAACTAAAAAAAATCGATTATTTACCACACCAAGAAGCCATTGCCCACCAACAAAGTTCGCAACTACTGCTCCTACTCATCAATCGCTCGCAAAATGCCAACGGCATACTTACGGGTAAGTTTTACGAGTACATGGCATCACAACGCCCCATTTTGGCCATTGGCCCTACTGATGGCGATGCAGCCGAGGTACTTAATGCAAGTAAGGCTGGAGTAATGGTCGATTTCGACAATGTTGAAGGACTTAAAAAAGTTGTGCAAAACTTTTATTTGGAGTATAAAGCAGGCAAATTGGACGTTTTGTCAGGCGAAATAATGAAATACAGCCGGCAATCGCTCACCGGAGAATTAGCAAGTTTACTAAATGAATTGATAAAGTGAAGAAAACTCTAAAACACTCACACATAACATAGTTACAACAAATAGATCAACAAAAAAATGCAATATCACTTTTTTACCAACGAAAGTAGCTATAGCAGTTCATTCATCGAACTTCTCGACGAGATATGCAATCCGCTCGAATATTTCGTTGTATTCGGTTTTGGAAAAAAACATCCACACAAAGTAAAATATCCGAGCCATATAAAACAACGAATACTCTACATGCGCAAACCCGCTCACATGTTGAAGTTATTTTTTAATCTGCATAAATCTAGTAAAATTTTCTTACATTTTCTAGCTTATGATCCCAGCTTAATATTTTGGGCAACCAACAAAACCTTACTAAAACGTAGCACATGGATAGTTTGGGGCAACGATTTATACTCATATCATAAAAGAAACAATTCTTTAAGAACCAAAATATACGAATATTTCCGACGTATTGTTATTAAAAATATTGCCCAAATAGCAACTTCGGTAAAAGAAGATTATGACTTAGTGAAAGAGTTTTACACTACTAATGCCAAATACCGATTCGCAATCTACTCACTTCCAGTCGACTTCAAAGCATTAGACGAAGTTAAAACAATCATCAATGATAACACTACACGATTTTTAGTTGGTAATTCGGGAGACCCTTCAAATCTTCACTTTGAAGCACTCGACAGCCTTTCTACATTCAAAAATGAAGATATTGAAATTACATGTATTTTGTCATACGGCGCAAGTACTGAATATCAAAATGCTGTTATTGAATATGGAAATAATATTTTCGGACAAAAATTCAAACCCATTTGCGAATATATAGATGGCAAGTCATATGGACGTTTTCTATCAACAATAAATGTAGCAATTATGAATCACAAACGCCAACAGGGTTTAGGTAATATTTTTCCGCTACTATATATCGGCTGTAAAGTATTTATGCGTTCGGACATAACATCTTATTCGTTTTTTAAAAGATTGGGTTGCGAAATTTACGACACTTACCAATTACCAAAATACAATATCAACGAGTTATGCAATAACAAAAAAACGAACCCGAACAAAGCAATAATTTCGCACCTACTCAGTAAAGAGAATTGCATTGCAGTTTGGTCAGATTTAATACAAAATGAGAAATAATAACAACTAAACAGTCTGTTGTATTAAACTATCACACCACCCACCAACAAAAAAAAGGAGGCTCAACACCTCCTTTTTTGTTGCAATTATTGCAACTTTAGTCTCTTACAATTGTTTGGTCTCTGTCGGGACCTACTGATACGATTGCGATATCGACACCAAGTTCCGCTTCAAGAAAACTGAGGTAGTTATTAAATTCCTCTGGGAATTCGTTTTCCGTTTGCATTTTTGTCATGTCGGTTTTCCAACCTGGCAATTCAACATACACTGGTTCTGCTCCATCGGTAATATCGTAAGGAAACTCACTGGTTTCAACGCCATCAACTTTGTAAGCTACGCATGCATTTATGGTTTCGAAAGTGTCCAGCACATCACTCTTCATCATAATCAGCTTTGTAACACCATTAATCATAATGGCATAGCGCAATGCCACTAAATCAATCCAACCGCAACGGCGCGGACGACCCGTAACGGAACCAAACTCAAAACCAATGCGGCGCATATCATCACCCGTCGTATCGAACAATTCGGTTGGGAAAGGACCGCTACCTACTCGCGTGCAATAAGCTTTAAAAATTCCATACACCTCGCCTATGGCACGTGGAGCAATGCCTAAACCTGTACAAGCTCCTGCACAAACAGTGTTCGACGAAGTTACGAATGGATATGAGCCAAAATCAATATCGAGCAAAGTACCTTGAGCACCCTCGGCCAACACTTTTTTTCCTTCGCGCAATGCATTGTTAATAAAATGCTCGCTATCAATCAAATCGAACTTTTTAATACATTCAATTCCTTCGAACCAAGCCTTCTCTAGTTCATCAAGATTATAATCGAAATTTAATTGTTTCAAAATCTCTTTATGGCGAGCTACTGCTGCTGCGTATTTTTGATCGAAATTGTGCAAAATATCACCTACACGCACACCATTACGACTTATTTTATCGGTATAAGTTGGACCAATACCTTTGCCCGTAGTACCAATTTTTGCAGAACCTTTTGCGGCTTCATAGGCAGCATCGAGCAAGCGGTGTGTTGGCAAAATAAGATGTGCCTTTTTCGAAATCTTCAATCTTTCGGTAAGCGGATGTCCCGACTTCTCGAGGCCTTCAACTTCGGCTTTAAAAAGCGCAGGGTCGAGCACTACCCCATTGCCAATAATATTAATTTTGTCGCCCTGAAAAATTCCTGACGGAATTGAGCGCAATACAAATTTCTGTCCCTCAAATTCTAATGTGTGACCAGCATTTGGACCACCCTGAAAACGAGTAATGAGATCGTAATTTGGTGTCAATACATCAACCACCTTACCTTTACCTTCGTCGCCCCATTGGAGTCCTAACAATACATCTGCTTTCATTTGTTTATAATTATTTTTTAATTGCCACTTGAAAAACACAAATCAAAATATCAAATGCCATAGCGGCTCTTCCGTAAGCAATCGGGAAGTGAAAATTTTGCAGTATTTATTTCCGTGTTTATAAATATTTCTTCGTTTTTCATCATGAAATCACATAGATATCGGTAGCACAAAACATTCTTTTGTTTCTTGAACTAATACATCGTATGATAGTTTCGTCTGATTTAAAATTGCTTATCTTGTTTCGCTTTGTATTTTGATTATAATCGTAAAAAATAAGTTATGATTATAAAAAAAACAATCTACACATTTTGTTGCTTCGATAGCAAAGCGACCTCATATATCTGAATTAATGCTTTATTATTTTTTATCCAACTGCTTTTTCGATTTCGAACAATTACTACAGATGCCATACATATATAGGGAATAGTGCGTTGTTTGAAATTTGGCAAATTCCTTTGTTTGTATCATTGTTTTAATTTTTTTATCGGTAAATTCCTTTACCTTTCCGCATTTGGTGCATATAAGATGATGATGGGTATGACTGCCAAAAGTTTTTTCGAACTGAGTAGTATGTCCTGCAAAATGATGACTCGTTATTAAACCCGCATCCAAAAACAACTCCAAATTGTTGTACACAGTGGCCAAACTCACACGATATACTTCAACCATTGCATTGTACAATTGCTCAGCATCGAAATGACCTTCATATGCTGCAATCTTTTCGAGCAAAGCGTAACGTTCGGGTGTTTTCCTGTGTTTCTTTTTTATAAGATATGCAGTAAGAACCTCTTTTGCTTCTTCAAAACTATTGTCTTCTTTCACCTTTATGCTAAAAAATTAATATTTTACCTACAAAACCTATGTAAGCGCTTTGCTACAAAAGCTTTATTACTTTTTTTACAGTAAATAAAAAAATACTGCTCAAAAAAAAAGCAAAGAACATTTTATTGTTCCATTACTTCATTTGTCCATTGCATGCTTTAAGCCCGACATTGCTACAATTAAAAGCTAACGACTTACAAAAGTACAAATTTTCAGGCTATTATTCTATATAATTATTAAAAATATTTCAATTCTTGTGTTATTTCGTCATTCAAAATTGCACATGTACGATTAGTTTCACAATTACGCAATGTATCATTCGCCCATTTTTCGACCCAACCAGGGTGCTTACGCGAAAAGCGCGAAAGGCAACGTGCCATCGACTTTTGCAAATAAACATTGTCCGTTTCGAGTAAGTTTTCAACATTTTGCGACACCAAGGCCACTTCCTGCTCACTAATTGTGGCATACATTCGTGCTAAACTCTGAAATGCACATATTTTTGGCCAATCATTTTCATGAGCCATCATTTTAAAGCACAAAGCCTTGGCAAAGCTCAAATTCGGTATTAAATGCATACTCATTTGTTCCGAAAGTTCAATATTCGAAATATCAAGCATCCATTCACTGGCCAACGCTTCATTCATCTTATCCAAAGGCATAGTGAGTATGGCCAAAATCATTGTCTCACGTTCGCGCATGTTCCACAATCGTAATGCTACATCGTAGTTCTGACCAAATTCATTAGCCAAAACTTGCAAACGAGGCAACGACACACCATAGTTTTTTTTATACATCACACCCATTGTAGTGAGCTTTTCGGCCACTACACCATCCATCGATAGTCGAATTTTAGTTTTAATTCGCTTTATTTTATCATCCAGCTCGGGGTTCAACACAAAAAATTTCATCATTATATTCCTTGTTTATAATTAGATAGTAAAAACATATTATTTTTTATAAAAAAAATGTGATATTGCTATTGCAAAATAAGCTTTTCTGTATTATCTTTGCACTCGCAAAACACGGTGGTTGTAGCTCAGTTGGTTAGAGCGTCGGATTGTGGTTCCGAAGGTCGCGGGTTCGAACCCCGTCTTCCACCCAAAAGCAGTTGATATTTTCAACTGCTTTTTTTTTACCATAATCCCACAATTTGCTTAGCCAATATTGCCAAATACTTCACATCAACCTCATCGAGCACATCATAACGTTCACTGTCGATATCGAGCACAGCAACAACCTGATTGTTTTTATCAAATAGTGGCACTACAATTTCCGACACCGACAAACTACTACATGCAATATGCCCAGGAAATTTGTCCACGTCGGGCACCCACAAAATTTCTTTTTGCTGCCACGCACTACCGCACACACCTTTACCATACTTGATACGCGTACAAGCAATTGGGCCTTGAAATGGACCAAGCACCAATTCCTTGTCCTCAACCAAATAAAAACCAACCCACCACCACGCAAAAGTGTCGCGTAAGGCAGCAGCAATATTGGCTAAGTTGGCCACCAGATTCTTTTCACCCGATATCAAAGCCGAAATTTGAGGTAAAAGCGTTTCGTAGGTAAGTGCCTTATCTCCTGTATTATTCACTATCAATGTTTCCGACATAACTTAAATATTTATTTTCCTACAAAAATAATCTAATTATTTCAAAAAAACGAGTAAATAAGCACAAACAATCAACACGAAAATTATTTTTCAAAATTAAGTGTATAAAATACTCTAATTAAAAATAAATATGTATTTTTGTACAATTAAGCAACCGAATGATTTATACAAACAATTATAAAACAAATACAAAAATGAAAAAAGCATTCTTATCATTACTTCTGACAGCACTTTTATTCTCGTGTACCGAAAAAAAATCGAGTTTAGCACTTTTGCCAACTACGGCATTCGACACAATTGTCGACAACAAAAAAGTTTCGTTGTACACGCTTGAAAACGAAAATGGACTTACATTGCAAGTAACAAATTTCGGCGCGCGCATTGTTACACTGTTCACACCCGATAAAAATGGGAAATTCGACGATATTGTATTGGGTTACGAAAACATTGATAGATATGTAAACAACACAGGCGACAGGTTTTTTGGCGCAGCCATTGGGCGATTTGGCAACAGAATAGCCAAAGGGCAGTTTAGCATTGATGGCACACAATATCAACTATCCACTTTTAATAACGGACAAAGCTTGCATGGCGGCGATAAAGGTTTCGACATGGTGGTTTGGAATGTTGATTCGGTGACAAAAAATGCCATTTACTTTTCATACCTTTCGGTTGATGGCGAAGAAGGATACCCAGGCAATTTAGATGTTAAAATGGCGTATATTCTAACCAGCGAAAACGAGCTAAAAATTACTTACGAAGCCACAACCGACAAAAAAACGCCAATAAACCTAACACATCACTCGTATTTCAACCTTAAAGGCGAAGGAAATGGCACAATCAACGATAATTATTTATTCATAAATGCAGACAGATACACGCCCGTGGACAGCGTTTTGATACCCACCGGCGAAATTGCTAACGTAGAAAACACACCCTTCGACTTTACAACAGCAACAACAATAGGCGCACGCATCGACCAAGACAATGCGCAATTGAAACTTGGCGGTGGTTACGATCACAACTTCGTACTGAATCGTGCAACTGCAAACGAGCTTGAACTTGCCGCAAGTGTACACGAGCCGATAAGTGGCAGATTTATGGAAGTTTTCACAACCGAGCCTGCCATTCAGTTTTATGGCGGAAACTTTTTAGATGGCAGTTTTAATGGCAAATATGGCAAGACATTGAATTTTAGAGAAGCATTTTGCTTAGAAACACAACATTTCCCCGATTCGCCCAACCACCCGCACTTCCCAAACACAATTTTGGAACCCGGCAAAAAATACACGCACACTTGTATTTATAAGTTTTCAACAAAATAAGCAGTGTCGATAAATAAAAAAGCATTCTTAGAAAAATAAGGATGCTTTTTTTTATGCAATATACTCTACAAATACAATCATCAACTAAAAACACTATTTTTGCAAAGTAAACATTAAATAAAAAAAAAACAGCAACTTTCAATATCTAAAAAAAAGCATTTGGCAAATTATATGACAAAAACAAACAAATCATTGGCTCTTATTATCATTGTATTATTGCTTTTAATTGCAGTTTTAATAATTATTGTACGCAACGAACGCGAGAAGAAACCGCAACAACCAAAGCAACAAAACACCGAACAAACAACAACTGGCAAACAAAATGAGCCCCAAAAACCAAGTGCAACGAACGAAGAAACATCAAACAACACGCTCGACTACGACCCAACTTTGCAAATTGATGCCTTACAGATGCCACTCATTACAGCCAACGACGAAATAATTCGCCACACAGGATTTACCTTATCGTATTGCGAGCGACACGAACAAGCACGTTGGGTGGCATACACACTTAGCGCCGAAATGCTACAAGGCACAGCAACACGCACCAACCGCTTTATGAGCGACCCCAAAGTAGCACAAGGCTCGGCAACCGATGCCGACTATAAACACAGTGGCTTCGACCGCGGGCATTTAGCACCAGCAGCCGACATGCGTTGGAGCGACGAAGCCATGCGCTCGTCATTTTATTTCAGTAACATGTCGCCTCAAAAAAGAGGATTCAATGCAGGCATATGGAAACGAGCCGAAGAATTGGTGCGCACATGGGCAAACACACATCAATTGGTTTACGTTGTTACAGGGCCTGTGCTACACGATAGCTTGCCTTACATTGGCGCAAACAAAGTATCGGTGCCGCAGCTATTTTATAAAGTTTTGCTTACTAGCGACTCGTCAAGAGCATTAGGATTTGTTATTCCGCACGAAAACAGCAAATTAAACCTATCACAATTTGCGGTTTCGGTTGATAGTGTCGAAAAACTTACAGGCATCAACTTTTTTCATCATTTGCCCGACGATATTGAACGCAAGGTAGAAAGTATGACAAAATTTTGAGTACCCCCCCCCAAAAAAAACGATGCCTTAAAAACTAGGGCATCGTTTTTTTATATTATATCAATAAGCTAAATTAACCAGCATATTTAGCATCTAAATTATTTTTCAAGGCTTGCAAAAACGCTTGTGTATTTAGATAATCGCTGCTACTAACATTATTTCCGTGCACCAAAATGGCCAAGTCTTTTGTCATTAAACCACTTTCAACTGTTTCGATACACACTTGCTCCAATTTAACACAAAAATCGAGTAACGCATCGTTGTTATCAAGTTTTGCACGATGCATCAAACCGCGTGTCCATGCAAATATCGATGCAATAGGGTTGGTCGATGTTTCCTTACCCTGCTGATGTTGACGATAATGTCGTGTCACTGTTCCATGCGCTGCTTCGGCCTCAACAGTTTTTCCATCGGGTGTTACCAAAACCGACGACATAAGCCCCAACGATCCGAAACCCTGCGCCACGGTATCCGACTGCACATCGCCATCGTAGTTTTTACATGCCCACACAAAAGCCCCATTCCATTTAAGTGCCGAAGCTACCATATCGTCGATTAAGCGATGCTCGTACACAATACCAGCCGCTGCAAATTTTTCTTTAAATTCTGTTTGATAAACATCTTCAAAAATATCTTTGAAACGACCATCATAAGCTTTAAGAATCGTATTTTTTGTAGAAAGATAAAGTGGCCATTTTTTGTCCAAAGCCACTTGAAACGAAGAACGAGCAAAACCATAAATCGACTCATCGGTATTGTACATACTCATGGCAACACCATCGCCTTTAAAATCGTACACCTCCCACTCTTGCGTTTCGCCCGCCTCGTTTGTAAAACTCATTTTCAGCTTACCTTTGCCTTTTATCACCACATCAGTAGCTTTGTACTGATCGCCAAAAGCATGACGGCCAATAACGATAGGTTGCGTCCAATTGGGCACCAAACGAGGCACATTGCTACAAATTATTGGTTCGCGAAAAACTGTTCCACCAATAATATTGCGTAAAGTTCCATTGGGCGACTTCCACATTTTTTTCAACTTAAATTCCTCCACACGCGCTTCGTCGGGAGTAATGGTGGCACATTTGATACCAACATTATATTTTTTAATGGCTTCGGCAGCCTCAATAGTTACCTCATCATTGGTTAAATCACGATTTTCCATTCCTAAATCGTAATATTTTATATCCAAATCGAGATAAGGCAATATTAATTGTTCTTTAATAAATTGCCAGATAATGCGAGTCATTTCATCGCCATCGAGTTCGACAACTGGGTTTGCAACTTTTATTTTTTGCATGATAATTTAGTTTTATTTTTTTAAATAAATTTTACACAAAGATTGTGTAAAAAAAAACGCAATATATTTGAAAACAAATACTTAAGCAACCAAATATTTTCGGGGGCACTTACATTTAGCGTTTGTTCAAAGGTGTGAAAGCGAGTTTTTCACCAACATTTTTGTATGCAGGGCGAATGATGCGCTTGCTTCCAAAATTCAACTCTTCGATGCGGTGCGCTGTCCAACCACTAATACGCGACATTGCAAACAGTGGCGTGTAAACTTCGGTTGGCAATCCCATTGCATTGTACACAAAACCCGAATAAAAATCGACATTTGTACACACTTGTTTGCCAATACCATCGCCTTTAAATGTCATAAATGCATTAACAGCACGTTCTTCGAGCAATTCAAGAAAAGCAAATTCTTTCTCGAGACCTTTTTCTTTGGCCATTTCGCGTGCCATTTCTTTTAACAACACTGAGCGAGGATCCGAAACGGTATAAATAGCATGTCCGATACCATAAATGATACCTTTTTTATTATAAACCTCTTTGTTCAATATTCTATTTAAATACTTATCAATTTCGGTAACATCTTCCCAGTTTTTGATATTCTTCTTCAAATGCTCAAGCATTTCGACAACCTTAATATTGGCACCACCATGCAAAGGTCCTTTCAGCGAGCCAATACCAGCAGCAATCGATGAGTATGTATCGGTTTGAGTTGAGCTTGTTACACGTACCGAGAAAGTTGAGTTATTACCTCCACCGTGCTCGGCATGCAATATTAAGCAAAGATCGAGCACCTTCACATCGAGTTGTGTGTAACGACCTGGACCTTTAAGCATGTGCAAAAAGTTTTCGGCTATCGACACGCCCTCTTTTGGATGACGAATGTGCAACGAACGTCCCATTTGGCTGTGACGCATAATATTGTAAGCATATGCAATAATGGTAGGAAATTTTGATATTAAATCCAATGACTGACGAATAAGATTGTCGCGCGAAATATCTTCGGCATGCTCATCGTATGTATACATTTCTAAAACCGTACGCGCCAAAATATTCATAATATTCGAGCCTTCGAGCTCCAAAATATTAATCTTCATTTTTGGATCGAGTATCATACCTTGATTCAAAATACGCGTAAAATGATTCAACTCATCCGCATCGGGCAAATAACCCGACAACAAAAGAAAAGAAATCTCTTCGAAGCCCAAACGATTTTCGGCCTGTATACCATGTACAATATCCTCTACATCAACACCACGATAAAACAATTTTCCAGGTATAGCTTTCAAACCACCCTCAGGCAAACGCTCGTAACCCACTACATCACCAATTTTGGTCAACCCAACAAGCACTCCCGAATGATCTTCGTTTCGCAAACCGCGTTTAACGTTGAATTTCGTAAAAAGCTCTTTATCAATACGGCTGGTTTGTTTAATTGTCTCCGACAATTTAAATATCAAATAATCGTTTTTAATCTCCATAATGAATTATAGTGTATTTTATTTATACCTTTACTCAAGATACTTTATGTTAGTAAAATTGTTTTATGTGTGAAATTTGTTTTGAAGAATTTGAATCGCAGCAATGCTTTATTGACACTTACACAAGAACATTTAAAGCACTTCCGCCTTTAAACCAAGCTATTTGCGCTTCGTTATAGGTATGCTGAACCTCAAACTGCTCATTTGTGCCGTCGGCATGGTGCAGTAGCACTGTAAGTGTTTTGCCTGGGGCAAAGCTCGACAATCCCAAAATACTTATCTTGTCAGTCTCAAGAATTTTGTCGTAATCGTTTTTATCAACAAAACTCAAAGCTAACATACCTTGTTTTTTGAGGTTAGTTTCGTGAATACGCGCAAATGATTTTACAATAATTGCTTTCACATTCAAATGTCGTGGCTCCATAGCAGCGTGCTCGCGACTCGAACCTTCGCCATAATTTTCTTCGGCAACCACAATCGAACCTATGCCTTGCGATTTAAATTTACGAGCCAAAGCTGGCACAGCACTATAGTCACCCGTTTCGCTGTCGAGCACTGCATTCGTTTTGTCGTTAAATGCATTCACTGCACCAATAAGCATATTGTCGGAAATATTATCGAGGTGTCCACGGAAACGCAACCATGGGCCAGCCATCGAAATATGATCGGTTGTACATTTGCCTTTTACTTTTATAAGCAATGGTTGTTCCAACAAATCCTTACCATCCCATGCATTAAAAGGCTCGAGTAATTGTAATCGCTTCGAATTTGGGTCGATGTCGATATTTACTTGCGACCCATCAGCAACAGGGGCAATATAGCCTGCATCCTCTACTGCATAACCTTTTGGCGGCATTTCCAAACCTTGTGGTTCGGCAAGTTTCACTTGTTCGCCAGCGTTATTGAGCAAAGTATCTTTAATTGGATTAAAACACAAGTCGCCAGCAATGGTAAGTGCCGTAACAATTTCGGGCGAACCAATAAAGATATGTGTATTAGGATTACCATCAGCACGTTTCGCAAAATTACGATTGAATGAAGTGATAATTGAATTGGGGCGCTCGGGATCGTTGGTTTCGCGATTCCACTGTCCAATACATGGACCGCAAGCATTGGCCATAATAATGCCACCAACCGATTCGAATTCACCAATAATACCATCACGCTCAGCCGTGTAACGCACCTGTTCCGAGCCTGGATTAATAATAAACTGTGCCTTCACATCGAGTCCTTTGGCTTTGGCATCTTTCACTATCGAAACTGACCGCGTTAAATCTTCGTACGAAGAGTTTGTACATGAGCCAATTAAACCAACTTCCATTTGCTGTGGATAGTTTTTTTCTTTCACTATTTTAGCAAAATCCGACAATGAATACGCAGCATCGGGAGTATATGGGCCATTTACGTAAGGCTCCAACTCACTTAAATTAATTTCAATGATACGATCGTAATATTTTTCGGGATTTGCAATCACCTCATCGTCGGCACGTAAATTGGCAGCATTGGCACTTGCCCACTCGGCCACCACAGCTCTACCTGTAGCTTTAAGATATTGTGCCATTTTCTCGTCGTACGGGAAAATTGAAGTTGTAGCTCCAACCTCGGCGCCCATATTGCATATTGTACCTTTACCAGTGGCCGACAATGAAGCTGTACCCTCGCCAAAATACTCGATTATGGCATTTGTACCACCTTTAACAGTAAGAATACCAGCCAATTTAAGAATCACATCTTTAGGCGATGTCCAACCCGACATTTTGCCAGTAAGTTTTACGCCAATTAACTTTGGCATTTTCAACTCCCAAGGCATTCCGGCCATAACATCAACAGCATCAGCACCACCAACACCAATGGCAATCATACCCAAGCCACCAGCATTTACAGTATGCGAATCAGTCCCCACCATCATTCCACCCGGGAAAGCATAGTTTTCGAGCAGAACTTGGTGAATAATACCAGCACCTGGTTTCCAAAAACCAATACCAAATTTATTTGAAACGGCACTTAAAAAATCATACACTTCACGGTTGCTATTATTAGCAGTATTTAAATCGACCTTAGCCGACACATGCGCTTGTATTAAGTGATCGCAATGCACGGTTGATGGCACAGCTACTGATTTACGACCCGAATTCATCAACTGCAAAAGTGCCATTTGTGCTGTAGCATCCTGCATTGCAACACGGTCGGGCGAAAAATTCACATAGTCGACAGCACGTTCGAAATTTTTGACTTGCTCGTCAGCACTAAGGTGTGCATAAAGAATTTTCTCGGTAAGCGTGAGTGGGCGTTGCAATTTTTCTTTTGCAGCCCCTATACGTTTGTCAAGCGCAAGGTACACTTGCTCTATCATTTTTTCATCAAATACCATAAGTTTTTGAATATTTAATCGTTTTTAGTGTATTTTCATTACAAATATAACAAAATATTTGCGTCAACTGTTAATTTAATAGCAACAGACATAATTTTTTAACAAGATTGCACCAATAATGTTCAATTTTGGAATAAAAAAATGAATAAATTTTCATTAAATAAAAAACGATGAAAAATTATAGTTAAATGAATCTTCAATATACAGATAAAAAGAAAGCATTATATTAGTAACAAAACATCGAAGAGCTTTTAATTTGCATTACATAATAGCTTTGAGAATTTTGGATTAGATTTGGATTATTTTGTGATTTTTGTTTCAAAGCAATTAGTTTTAATAATCAATTAACGCACATATAAATATTAAAACCAAACATTCAATTCCTTATATTGAGCATTTGTGTTGTCAGAAAAAATATGCAACTTCACAATAGACAAAATTTCTACAAAAAGTATCAAAAATAAATGTAGCGTAAATGCAAAAACGATTATTCATTAACAATGCACGATTCAAAACTTACATCATGCATCTGCATCTCGTTAATTTCGAGTAATAAATTATTTGTGGCATTATCAAACTGCACATTATCAAACAATAGTCCTTTAACAGCACGCAATGTAATGTTCGACGAAAGCGAATTTAATTTTGCATTTCGAACTACAAAACCATCCACATCGGCAGCATTAAAAAGTCTTTCGGACCGAATATCAACATTTTCAATCAATACATTTGTAACAGGACTTTCGGGGATACCTGTAACCGCAACAAATTGCAAAGCACGTTCAACAATTATATTTTTAGCATGAATATTGCCAAATGCAGGCGTCAACTCATTGACAGGCAAGGCTGGCAAACGACGCGCCAAAGCACCTACATACATCTCGCCACCCAACATATCCCATCTAAAAGCTACGCCATTAATATTCATCCTTATTCGCTCGTAATGAATATTTTGACCACCGCCACCTCGCGGACGACGAGTTTTAAAGCGTATCCCAATTTCGGTATTATCAAAAACACAATCGTGCACATAAACATTTCGAATGGTTGCAGCAGTTTCGCTACCAAGGGTTATACCGCCATGCCCTTGTTGCGCCAATGAGTGACGAATCACAATATTTTCAGAAGGTTTGTTAACGCGCAATCCATCTGCTCCTCGCCCCGACTTAATCGTAAAACAATCATCACCATTATTTAAGGTACAATATTCGATAAGCACATTTCTGCTCGATTCGATATCAATGCCATCGCCACGCGGAATACCCACCGAATTAACAGTAACGCCACGTATTATCACACCATCACAATAAACTGGTACAATATTCCAAAAAATAGTTTCTTCAAGCCTTATACCTTCGATAAAAACATTTTTACAATCGGTTGGCGAGATAAACATGGGCAAAAAAATATGCGAACCTTTACGGCCATCGTAAACCCGGTGCTTAACAGGGCTATCAAATGACACAAAATTCTCGATTACAGTTGTATCCATCACTTGACGAGCTATCGAACCATTTTTTGCGGGTCCATAAAGTGTTCCGTTACCTGTTATCGCAATATTTTCTTGTTTATAGGCATAAATACATGCCCCAAGCGAATACATTTCGACACCTTCGTTGCGCGTAAAAACTACTGGTAAATAATCATTTATATTGCCACTAAAATGCAATTCGGCACCATCGTCAAAATGCAAGTTGACATTACTTTTCAGCTCAATACGTCCGCTCAACCATTTACCTTTAGGCACAACCACCACGCCACCGCCACGTTTATGAACTTTATTAATAGTTGACTGAATGGCTTTGGTTGCCATTTCTCCTTGACGGGCGCCTTGCGTAACAATCGACAATTTATAATTTGGAAAAACAGGACGTTTGAATATAGGCATTTCAAAAGGTGCAACAACAGGTACAATTTCAATAGGGCATTGATTAGCACCCACCTCATATTTATGTGGTACTGCTTCGGTAATAAACGTGGCACTTTTTTGTGCCGAAACCGAAAAACCTAAGAACAAGAAAATACAATAACAACTCAAAAATATGCGTATATTCATAAAACCCCAAATTTCAAATAAATTAAAAAAACAACAATCAAAGCGGCATACATTAAATCTCAGAATGCTACTATTAAACTACTTACAACAACGATTCAATAAAATCAGTCTAAATAAGCAACATGAGAAATAGGCACAAAACAGCATATATCCGCATTGATTTCAAACAACAGATTGACGCAAAAAATGCCGTATTGTACCCAAAATGGGGTTTTGAGTAAGTGAAGAAATGAAATGGGTGTGACAAAAATTCTTGATAGCAGCACTCAAGAACTTCATTCATTTAAGATAAAACAAATAACAAAAACATCAAATTCAAAAAAAATCGAATATCATTATTGAAGATAAAAAACACCTTCCAAAATGCTCATTATAAACCTAGTACCACAAATCCATAAATATAGGCAAATGGTCGGAAAATCCATCATTAAATTTCATGCCTACATAAGTGCGTTTGGGTTGCTTGCCTAAATAATTTTTATCGGGTTCGAGCAAAAAATCAGCTTCAAAAATTTGCACATCAATAGGCAGTGTATACAAACTTGCATTCACATTGAGCAAGTTACGCGACACAATAAACTGATCGAGAGCGCCCCATTCGCCAGCATGCTTGTGTGTGCCTTTACCCTTGCGATGCAACGGAAACATAAGATTGTAAAGTTCTGATTTTGCAAGATTACCATCATATTCAGCAGCCTTGAGTGTGTGCAACATACTATTATTGTCGGGATAATCGTTGAAATCGCCCATTATTATTATGTTTGCATGTGGGCTAATCGTTAAAATGCTATCTACCGAAGTACGTAAAACTTTGGCTACGTGAATGCGGCGCTCCTCCGACTCAGCTTCGCCACCCAAGCGCGATGGAAAATGGCACACAAATACATGCAAACTATCGCTACTAACTGTTGTACCTCCAACATATAGTATATCACGTGTTCTACTTTCGGGTGCAAATGGAAAAACTACTTTTATGGGCTTTTCGATAAAAGGTTTAAACATTTGTGGCTGATAAAGCAATGCCACATCGACGCCACGCGCATCGGGCGATTCGAAATGCGAAAAGCGATAAGCAAGATTTTTCAGCCCTGAATTGCGCGTAAGATCGAACAATGTACGCTTACTTTCAACTTCGCACAATCCAACAATGGCAGGTGCATCCCAACCCCCAATCGACACAATTACTTTTGAGATATTGGCTAATTTTTGTTGATATTTCTGATTATTCCAACCACGCATGCCACCAATCAAATACTCTTCGTCGCGCGTGGTACTATCATCAACCAAATCGAAAAGATTTTCGACATTGTAACACATTACACGAAAACGATTTTTAGGTGAATTCTGCGAGAATACACACAAAAAAAACACAAAAAAGGAAACGATTAAAAAGATTTTTTTCATAAAGTTGAATTTTTTGTAAAACAGACCTTATAAATACACAAGACGAATTATCAGTGCAAGTTTTTGCTAAGAATTGCAAATATAAATGATATTTTTGAATTGCACAAAAAAAGCAACGAACATAACATTGCTCATTGCTTTTAATTGATGTGTGAAGACTGAAAAATATGTAATTATTTTTCGGAAAGATAACTTGCAATACCTTCTTGGGTTGCCGAAAGTGCTTTATCGCCTTTTCTCCAGTTGGCCGGACAAACCTCGCCATACTCTTCGGTAAACTGTAATGCGTCGATAAGGCGTAAAACCTCGTCAACACTGCGTCCTAAAGGCAAATCGTTTACCAACTGATGACGCACAACGCCAGCTTTGTCGATTAAAAACAAACCACGATACGCTTTGGGTTCTCCAACAAAAATCAAATCACCCTCTTCATCGTAGCTGTCGTTACCAATAAGCACATCGTATGCTTTCGAAATATTAAGCGATTGATCGACAACCAAAGGATACTTAACACCCTGAATGCCTCCCTGATTTTGTGGTGTTTGTAACCACTTCCAATGCGAGAACTCCGAATCGGTCGAAGCACCAATTACAACAGTGTTACGTGCTGCAAACTCGGCAGCTTTTTCTTCGAATGCAATTAATTCGGTAGGACACACAAAAGTAAAATCGGCAGGATAAAAGAAAAACACAACGTATTTCTCACCCACAAACTGACTCAATGAAAAATCTTCAACAATTTCGCCACCGTTTACAACAGCTTTTGCACTAAAATAAGGTGCTTTTTTTCCAACTAATACTGACATAATTACCTGTTTTATTAAATGTTATACAATTATTGCTTTTAACTGATACAAAGTTATTATTTTATTTTTGTAATCAATACAAATTACAAAATTATTTTAACAAATTAACAATCTCAACGATATTCCTAATTTCAGTTACACCAGAACTTCAGGTTGTACATATTTGGCGTTTTTATAAAAAAATTTCAAAGTAAAAAAATGGATTATTCGCAAGAAATCAGTAAAAATAACACACCTAAATTATAAATATCGCTCTAAAACCCTTCATTTTATTAGCTCCCCGATAGCAAAACAAGCAAAGCTTTGATGAGTAAGAAATTTCAATCCTATTACAATTATGTATTCAAATTACATAATAAAACGATAGCATCGACACATTGTTTACACACTTGAGGTTGCGACGACATTGCTGGCAAACTATTGAGAAAGTCATGAACCGTTTTTTTGTATTCGACATCGATTTGCGAAACATGCAAAAAACAATCATGTGCATTTAATGCAGCAGCCTTATCCCAAGCATAAATACTCGAAAAGCCCAATGCAGTAAGAGCGCTATCAATAATTTCCTCATCGCGTTCCTCATCGACATTGCCAAATGTAGCATAAACTACCTGAAACACACAATGTAAAACAGCATATTTTTGTTCGAGACTAATTGATTTCATATAATTATAATAATTGAATCGTGCGTTATGTTTTGGAGTTTACAAAGATAAAGAAATAATGTAATAAAAAATTAACATCAAAAATTTTGTCAGAACTAAACTATGTCGTATGTTTGCAACATTAAACATTACAAACATGAACAAAGCAGAAGTATTTGATAATGAACTACAAGAGCTTGCCAACTTTGCGCGCGTAATATCGCATCCTGCACGTTTGGCAATTTTAAAATATCTGGCCGAATCGAAAACATGCATTTCGGGCGACATAAGCGAACATTTACCACTGAGTCGCACAACCGTATCGCAACATTTAAAAGAGTTGCGCAATATGGGCTTGATACATGGCGAAACCGAAGGTTTAAAAATAAACTATTGCCTGTGCGGTGGTACGCTAAACGAAAAGCTATCCATGTTTGATAAGTTTTTCGAAGAAATTAGAAAAGCAGAAATAATTTGTGAACAATGAGATTACAAAACGTACTAAATATTATCATTATAAAACAATAAAAACAAATTACAAATAAAATGTAACAAGCACAAAAAGCCAATATTGACACACAATAAAATGTTTACGTGCGTGTTCCATTTGACAAAAAAAACAAACATATGAAAGTATTAATTTTATGCACGGGCAATTCGTGCCGCAGCCAAATGGCACATGGTTTTCTTCAATCGTTTGATGCGCGCATCACAGTATGTTCGGCTGGTACAGAGGCCAGTGGCAAACTCAACCAAAAAGCCGTAAAAGCAATGGCCGAAATTGGCATCGACATAAGTAATCACACATCGGATTCGGTGTCGAAATACTTGGCCGACGAATGGGATTATGTAATTACCGTTTGCGGTGGCGCCAACGAAAGTTGTCCAGCTTTTATGGGCAAAGTTAAAACACGCTTACACATAGGTTTCGACGACCCAAGCCATGCAGTAGGTAGCGAAGAATTTATTTGGAGCGAATTCGAACGTGTACGCAACCAAATAAAAGAAGGTTTTTATAAACTTTATATTGAAGATATTAAACCTCAGCTTGTATAAGATAAAAACGCACCCAATAGATTTTGATAACTATTGGGTGTGTTTTTTAATCAATTCAAAAAAAAACGGAAAACATGAAAAAACAAGAAAAAATAAGTAGTGGCATGAGCTTTTTCGATCGCTACCTCACTATTTGGGTTGCATTGTGTATTATTATAGGTGTGGCAATAGGCAAACTTTTACCTATTGTGCCCGAAACATTGGGGAAATTTGAATATGCTAATGTATCGATACCCATTGCTGTACTGATTTGGATAATGATATTCCCCATGATGTTAAAAATTGACTTTAAAAGCGTGGTCGATGCAGTTAAAATGCCCAAAGGACTTACAATAACACTCACGAGCAATTGGCTAATAAAACCTTTTAGTATGTTTGCAATTGCGTGGCTATTCTTTTTTGTATTGTACAAAATGTTTTTGCCCGAGGATTTGGCGCGCGAATATCTTGCAGGTGCAGTTTTGCTTGGCGCAGCACCTTGCACCGCCATGGTGTTTGTTTGGAGCCACCTCACTAAAGGAAATGCGGCCTACACATTGGTACAAGTTGCTATCAACGACCTGATTATAATTGTTGCATTTATTCCAATTGTCACAATACTTTTAGGCATTACAGGCGTGGCCATTCCGTGGGACACACTCATCCTATCGGTCGTATTATTTGTGGTAATACCGCTGGTTTTAGCCATAATTGTACGCAATAGCATTATCAGAGCCAAAGGACTCGAGTATTTCAACGCAGTATTTATGAAAAAATTTAGCACAACCACAATTATGGGGCTATTGCTTACATTAATTATTATTTTTTCGTTTCAAGGCGATGTTATACTCAATAACCCATTGCACATAGTGCTTATTGCAATACCATTAATAATTCAAACAATTTTTATTTTCTTTTTTGCATTTACTTGGGCTAAAAAATGGAAACTCCCACATAACATTGCAGCACCAGCAGCACTGATTGGGGCAAGTAATTTTTTCGAACTATCAGTAGCCGTAGCTATCGTTTTGTTCGGCCTCAATTCGGGGGCAACGCTTGCAACAGTTGTTGGTGTACTCGTTGAAGTACCCGTTATGCTAGCATTGGTGAAATATGCCAATAAAAAAGCTTGGTAAAACCACAACGAGACATTAACATTCTCGCGTTATACAATTAAAATTAAGCTATTTATAAACAAATAAAAGTCGAATAGTCCTACTTTTGGATTGTTCGACTTTTCTTTATCCATATACTAGCAATACACTTTTCAAGAAAAAAAAATCAATCATTACAACATTGCACTTATTACAACTTTACTATCAAAACAGTTTTATAACATTACTAATCAACAAATTAAATTAAAAAAAACATCAAAAGCTAAAAAACTTTTTTTGAACAAGATTGTTTATCTATAACCAAACAATAATAACGTTAATCTATATTATCATGACAAAACTAGACATTCAGGCTATTTACCTACAAATTGGGTTAGAAATTAAAAAATTGTATGTTGACTCGAACTTGCAAAGAAAAAACGCGCTACAATTAGATGCACAGCAAGCTATCGAGTCGTTAAAACCAAAAATCAACACATGGGTCGACCACCTTTGTAGTCGCACAATGGCATGCCACGAACTCGAAAACAGACTCGAGGAACAAAGAAACTTCATTAAAATGACCAACATTCAAGCATTTTCGGTTACAGAAGATGAACTGGAGGACTACAAAAATGACATTTTAAAGATTATTGCAAAATCAATAATGAACGAATATCTCGAAAGTTTATTTCGAAACAGAAAAGTGAGTAGCGCCATAAATGGAGGATATTCGAGAAACTAAAGAACAAAAAAGAGTGAAACACAACAAGTTTGTTTCACTCTTATTTTTTAAAATCAGCCAACATAATTTGCACCTATCACAACACAATAATATCGCCATCTAATTTTTTGCACCAATCCAACGTTTAAACTCTACAGTTTTATCGATACTAACAAAAACAGTATCCGTTGTTTTAGGCTTTAAGTCGAGTTTGAGTCTGCTGTTCGAATATATATGAATATCTTGTATTGCATTGATATTTACGAGCATTTGCCGATTAATTCGGAAAAACAATTCTGGGTCGATATCGCCAATGAGCTTATTCAAACTGATATCGATAGGATACGAATTTCCGCTCCACAAATACGCGCACGTATAGCCTTCTTCACTAATAAAATAGGCAATTTCGTCGATTGTAAAAGTTTTTATCTTGCTTCCCAACGACACCGAAAATCTTGACTTGTATTTTTTCTCTCTGTTTACAATCATATTGTAAAGCGAATTTAAATCGTCGTTTAGGGCTTTACTACCCACCAAACTTTCGTATTTTTGCAAAGCTGCATGCAGCTCATCTTTTGCTATAGGCTTGAGCAAATAATCGATGCTCTTCAGCTTAAACGCCTTAATTGCATACTCGTCGAAAGCAGTTGTAAAGATTATTGGACTGCTTACCTGTACTTTTTCGAAAATAGCAAAACTCAAATCATCTTCCAAATGAATATCAAGAAAAATGAGGTCGGGGGCAGGATTTTCGGACAGCCACTTCACCGACTCGGCTACCGACTCGAGCTCGACCAATACTGTTATTTGCGAATTATACTCTTGAATCATTTTTTTGAGTCGTAATGCCGCCAAATTTTCGTCTTCGATAATTATTACATTCATAATTCTATATTTTTAAAATCAAACACCAATCACACACATGAAGGCAAACTGAAAATTATTTCACAAAAAAATAAATTAAACATATTCTTTCATTAATGGTAACTCTGCAACAAATAAATGCTCGGTTTGCACAAAACTTGGCGTGCAATTACACAACAATGCATAACGTTGTACAATATTTTTCAAACCAATGCCAGTTGATGCAAGCTTCGTTTCGCGCAATTGCAGCGTATTACTTATAATAAGCTGCTGCTTATCGCCAACACTTATCTCAATTTGCATCGGTCTCGATTTCGAAAAAGTATTGTGTTTTATCGCATTTTCAATAATCATTTGCACAGCAATTGGCAAAATAAAGTAATCGAGGTATTGCTGTGGCACATCAATTTTTACATTAATTTTATGCATAAATCGTATATCAATTAGAAACAAGTACGACTCCAAAAACTCCATTTCGGTAGCAACTGTCACCAAGTCCTTTTCTTTATTTTCAAGCACATACCTATAAACTTTCGATAATTTTTCGGTAAAAACCTCAGCGGTATCGGGGTCAATTTTAATGAGCGAGCTCAACACATTAAGACTATTGAACAAAAAATGCGGATTAACTTGTTGTTTGAGCACTTCGAACTGCGACTGCAAATTTTCTTTTTGCAACTTAAGCAGTTGAGTGTTGGCAGCAGTAAGTTCGAAAGTTCGTTTCTCAACCTCTTTCTCGAGCTGATCGTTATTTGCCTTTATTGTTTCGAGCATTTTTTCGACCATTTCGTTTTTTTGCTTCTCGAGAGCTACTTTTGTATCGAGCTCGTTTTGTATGGTTACTTGCGATATATTGCGTGCCACAAAACTACTGATTGACTGATGAATATGCACACACAAGAATCCAATAAAAAGCATATAAATACCCTTAAAGATATGCGATTGTGGTGTTGTCGACATTGAAAAGTGGTACAATTCGGACTTTTGCCAATAAAAAATAAAGAAATTGAAATTGAAAGCAAAAATCGAAAGCAAAACAACGTATATCAACAAACCCCTATTGAGTCGCAAAGTGTACAACAAAAACATGATGGGATAAATGAGAATAGTTGCAGCAGTTGTAGCCGCCAAATGATCGAATTGCATGGTGAGCACATACAAATGGAAAGAAATGATTAACACATCCATAGTTGCACTCACGTATTGTATAGCTGTTGAATCGTAGGCCTTATTGGCAGCCCACCACAAAGCAATGTTGCTAATAAAATATATTAACACAAGAAAAATAGCATGGCTCGATTCGGCCTTGAAACCTGTAAAAATTTGTATCGTCAATGTAAAGGCAATCAACGAAACAAAAATCCAACGAAAGTAAACCATTAGCCGCGCACCTTTAAGCTGTTCGGCCTTTATGGTTTCTTTTGGCAACAAATCAAACATATTGGTCATAACATTCTATTTTTTTTGTAATTTCCAACTACAAATATATGCATAAAATTGCGGTAGTTATGCACTCTGTTTGCTGTGAGACCGAAAAATGTACTTGAACATTGATTTTTGGAGGTTGAATGAAGAATTTTATGGTTCGCAGTAGCACGACAAAACAATTTTACCGAAAGACAGGACTAAAAAAACTATTCGCAGCAAAACTTCCGACATTCAAGGCAATAAAATGTCATTCTACAACAAAATGTTTTGCATCGGCAGATATATTTAATACATTTGCAATAAGTTTAAAACAAAAATTGTTTCACTTTTAAAAAATTAAAATTATGATACTTACAACAACCCATCAAGTAGCAGGATACGAAATAGTAGAAATTTTAGGCATATCGCGCGGCAGCACAGTAAGAGCGCGCAATGTAGGCAATGACATAATTGCTGGATTGAAAAATATTATTGGAGGCGAAATTGAAGAATACACTAAACTACAAGCCGACTCGCGCGAACAAGCAATGCAGCGCATGATAGCCGATGCAAAACGCCTGAATGCCGATGCCATTGTGGGGATACAAATAGCCACTTCGATGTTAATGCAATCGGCATCCGAAATTCTAATGTATGGCACTGCTGTTAAACTAAAAAAACTTTAGCATGAGCAATATCGATAGCATCATCGTTAGCGTGTATTCGGGCATAGGCATTATATGCCTGATTACTATCATTGTACTCGTTATTCGCCGAATAAGAATAAAGAAAAAAGAAGATTTTGAAAAAAGGGGCAATTAAATTTCGGGTAAAAACACTAGGCAGATTAGCCATTAAAATGAAGGCATAAATTTGATTTTTAAAAATCAGGCTTATGCCTTTTTCACATCACAACAAGCCATTCGCAAAAAAATAATCGAATTTTAAAAACTATCGCTATAAAAGAATGTTATAAAATTTAAGTAGTCATAAAAATAAAATATGGCATTTGAATTATATGACATTTAATGCAAAGAAGTTTATGAAATATACAAAAGAAGAGCTAGAAATATTACTACAACAAGACAAACCAGGACAAACTTCGCACCTTAAAATGGCACCCGAACATAGGCAAAATGACATAGCAATGTTCGACCCCAAAAACGCACGCAAAAGCGCTGTAATGATAGTTTTATTTAACGATGCCGACGATTTGAAAGTCGTTCTTATTCGTCGTGGAAAATATGTAGGTATACATTCAGGGCAAATTGCTTTTCCTGGTGGCCGATACGAAGACACAGACAAAAATGTGCGCAACACAGCCATACGCGAAATTGAAGAAGAAATTGGCATTAAAGCAAACGATTACAGTATTTTGGGCCGCCTTACCGACATTTTTGTACCGCCTAGCAACTTTGTTGTAAGCATATTTGTAGCCTACATGCATCAAAAACCCAAATTTAAAATTGACCCACGCGAAGTTGATGAAGTTCTTGTTTTTTCGCTCGACGATTTTGTGCGCGAAGGCGCCATTGGCCAACGTGAGTTTTTTGTAGCATCGGCCAACACAAGTACAATTGCCCCATGCTACCTGCTCGATGGAGCCGAGTTATGGGGCGCAAGTGCAATGGTAATGACAGAACTTTTAGACTTATTAAACACTGACAAACATACCATTAGCAATAATAAATTTGAGAAAGACGAAATTTATAAAAAGCAAATTGTTTAAAACGCTGCGAGATAATTATGACAAAAAAAGAAAAACAATGAAAGCAACGGTTGACAAATACCTTATTGATGGCTGTATGCGTTGCAAGTACGGCGCAACACCACAATGCAAAGTAAACTTCTGGAAAGAAGAGCTCATCACTTTAAGATCGATTATGTTTGAAATTGCACAAGAGACTGATTTGATAGAAGAAATTAAATGGGGCGTACCTGTTTACACCCATAAAGGTAAAAATATTTGTACTATCAATGCCTTAAAAGCATCGGTCAATATAGGGTTTTTCAAAGGCGTGTTGCTCACCGACAAGCATAAAATACTACAGCAACAAGGCAATCTACAATCGGATAGAATAGTGAGATTTACGAATACGTCAGATATTTTAGCATTGAAAGATGCATTGAAAGCATATGTATTGGAAGCCATTGAGCTAGAAAAAGACAACAAAAAAGTTACCTTCAATAAAAATCCCGAACCAATACCCGAAGAATTGGAGCAGGCATTTATCGACGATAATGAATTGCGAAAAGCATTTTTCGCGCTCTCGCCAGGCCGACAAAGAGGATATATCATTCATTTTTCGCAACCCAAACAATCGGGCACACGCTTATCGCGCATCGAGAAATGCAAACCCCAAATTTTTGCTGGTGTTGGACTCAATGATAAATACGGGAAATAAAACTGTGAGCAAAAAATAACACAACAAAATGCAAAAACCAAATGCCAAACACAACAAATGAAATATTGCAACGACGAAAAAGCCCTATCTGAAGAAGATAGGGCTTTCTAAATAATATTTTAGAACGCTTAGCTTATGCCAATTTGTTTACAAAAATTGCAAGTTTCGATTTCAAGTTCGAAGCTTTATTTTTGTGGATAATGTTGCGTTTCGCCAATTTATCTAACATTGCGCTTACCTTAGGAAGCATTTCAGAAGCTACAACTTTATCAGTAGTAGCGCGCATTTTGCGTACAGCATTACGAGCAGTTTTTGCGTAGTAACGATTGTGCAATTTGCGTTTCTCTGTTTGACGAATTCTTTTAATTGAAGATTTGTGATTTGCCATCTCAAATATGCTTTTTTTATTGTCTTAATAATCTTTTTAGTAGTAGCCCATAGGGGAATCGAACCCCTCTTTCCAGAATGAAAATCTGGCGTCCTAACCGATAGACGAATGGGCCAAATGCTTGGCATTTCTATTAGCAATTGTTTTTCTCAATTGCGAGTGCAAAGATAGCGGCTTTTTTTGAAACCACAAAATGTTTTTGAGAAATATTTTCAAAGTTTTTAGTATTAGATTGATTTTCAATGAATATTTTCTCAAAAAAATTTCATTTTTATTTCCGCGGCTTTTACATACTGTGCTTTTTGTAGTATATTTGCACAAAAAAAATACAAACACATGCATATTTCAAGCAAAGCAATTGTGCTAAGTGCACTCAAATACTCCGATGCCTCGACCATTGTTACGGTTTTGACCGAAGATTTTGGCAAAATGTCGTACATGGCACATGGAGCACATCGAAAAAAGAGCAAAGTAAGAGCTGCATTTTTACAACCTTTGTCGATAGTTGAGATACAAGCAACGCACAAACCCACCAACAACATACAACAATTACACGACATGCGCATGTTGGCGGCGTTACCAAACATTAGTATGCATCCTGTAAAAAATGCTATGGCGCTTTACATTGCCGAACTTATAAGTAAATGTACACACCAAACAACGAGCGACACCGATGTTTTTTCGTTTGTAAAACTATCTATCGAATACCTTGATGCATGTACCGAAAGCTTTGTGAACTTTCATTTGGTATTTACACTAAAACTTTCGCGCTATTTAGGTTTTTACCCAAGCCTTAATAATACACAACCAGCTTGCTTCGATATGCTGAATGGCACATTCTCGTCGATGCGCCCCATACACAACCATTATTTAATAAACGATGAATTGCGTCATTTTATAGCTTTATATAATATTGATTATAGCAATATGGATACATTGGTGCTTGGGCGCGAAGCTCGTTTCAGACTACTGAATTGCCTTTTGGAGTTTTACAAACTGCAAGTACCTGAGTTTTACGAACTAAAAAGCATTGCAGTTTTGCACGACTTGTTTGATTGATGCTAAGATAAGTTTTCGGCCAAAGCTTGATTTGACTTCTCGAACAACAACTCGGGGAGCAGTATTAAAATTTCCTTTTCACTTTCGTCGTTTTTCCAATACAATAAATAATTCACTTTAGCAGCAACAAGTACATAGCCACTTAAATTCAACGCATCAACTTGTTTTTGAAATTGTTGCGAAAATCTCAAAACTTCTTGTGCCTGAAGATTGCAACAGCCATTTTTTTGTGTTAGCAACTTCGCCCCAGCAAACAATTGCGACACAGCATATTGTCGGCCAGCAAAATAATTCAACCAAACATCCTTAAGACCCAACTGTAGAATTATTTCGGTTGGTGCATCAAACGCATTGTTGTTGCGATATAGCACTGTAGCCTCGGTGCGCACATCGCTAAACATATCGGCATTACAATGTATCGTTAAATTATATTTGGCACGTGTTGTAGCAACATACAACAAACGCTTTGCTTCTTCGGTATGAAGTTTATAATCGTCGAGCAAAACAAAAACATTATCAAACTCGCGCCCTTTGGCTTTGTGCATGGTCGACACCAAAATAGTATCGGAAGAATCGCTATAAAAATCTTCGATTTTCGACTCGGAAACAAATACCTCAAAATCAGTTTTATACTTTTTCTTTGTATTTGTTTGTTCGAAATCACGAATGATATTTTTGCAAATCTCCAACTTATCGCTATTTATAAATCGATTGCGAAGTGCTCGCTTAGCATTTTCCCACACATCGTCGTTTATAACATACACATCATCTTCCAATCCAAGTTGCGACACAAAATAACGCATCTCCAACATATTTCCCAATCCAAAACCATCGTTGCTTTGAATAAGTTTAGCTTGAACGCCATTTCGCAACAACTGCCCGGCTACTTGCAAAGCCTCGTTGTTTGTTTTAGTAAGCACACAACAACTTCCTCGCAAACTGGCCTGCACAATATCGGTTACTATAGGCACAATCAAATTTGTGCTTTGGTATTGTACAATTTTTATGCGTCCATTATCGCGGTTCACTGCTACAATAGGCGTATGTTTCATTCGGTTACGAATTTTCGAAGCAAAAGCATTCGTAAACTCAACCAAATTGTTTTTACTCCGATAGTTTTCGACAAGCTCGTACATAACAGCGTTATAATCCACCATAAAACGTTTTAAATACTCGGCACTCGAACCACGAAACTCATAAATATTTTGATCGTCGTCGCCAACAGCAATAACACGCAAATCCTCGTTATGCTCCATGAGGCAAGTCACCAATTCGTATTCGTCGGCATTCATATCCTGCGCTTCGTCGATCACAAGCACTGTTTTGGTAATACGACTCATTTCCACCTCGCGATTTTTGATTTTCGCAACCGTCTTTTGCAGAATTTGGTCCGATTTCTCCAATGTGCCCATTCGTCCTAAAATATCGAAACAATAAGAGTGAAAAGTTTTTATTTCGAGAAAATTAGCAGCATTCCCAATAAGCTTTACAAGTCGTTTTTTGAATTCGGTAGCAGCTGCACGCGAAAAAGTGAGCATGAGCAACTGTTCGTGCTTCACATCCTCCATCAACAACAAAGAAGCCAACTTGTGCACCAAAACACGTGTTTTGCCACTACCAGGGCCAGCAGCTACAACAATATTTTTTGAGTCGTTATCTTTAATAATTTTCAATTGTGTAGGCGACAACTCACCAAAAAGTTGATCGAACTTTGCGCGTGTCATTTTCATACTCAATTGGTCGGCTTTGCTACCCGGAAAATACTTGCGTAAAAACGAGGCGTAATTGAGTTGAAAATAATCGTCGACAAACTGCAAGGCATCGCGATAATCAGCAATCATTTTCTTGGCATATTCGCCCACAATATGAATTTGTTGCACCTTATTATCGTAAAACTGATTGAGCTTTTCGTAATCGTCTTTGGTATATCTTTTCTTATTATCTGCCTCTAACCTTTCAATATTCAACCGATTATAAACAACCAAAAAGCCACCTTCAATTTTAATTGCATCGATGCGCGAAAGATAAAACAGCGCATCTTCAACATCATCAATCTCAACTGAAAGTTTAAATAAATCGGAGCTGTTTTCGTACGCTGCCTTCAATTCGTGCACCGAAAATTCAATCAAAACCTCCTCTTTGCTTTCGTCGGAAACATGAAGTTTGGTTTTTTCGTACAAAAACCCAACTACAAAACGAGCCAATTCGTGCCGTTTCTGCATTTTGGCTTCGAGTATTTCGACAGCATGCAAACAAAGCATGTTAAAATGACTTTTCGAATTGGGCAATTGCTGTTGTTTTATCCAATTTTTAATTGCCCAGAAATTCAAAATTGTCTTAATTTTATTTACGCCAACGTCAGTACCCACATGTTGTTCAGTGGCCTCATTCAACTCCTTGCTGTGATATGTTTTTTCTTGCTCAGCGAGCTGTGTTAGCAAAAACTTTTCGATTTTGGCATAAGTCTCAACAACACTCAACGACCGATTGGTATGTTCGCCTCTTTTCACAAAAGCCGTTAAATCTTTTGCATCGGCCAATATATTTTCTTCGCGCAAAAGATTCACAATATTGATAACCTCTTCGCGTACAATGCCCAAATGATCGCTTATGTAATCGACCCTTGTTTCGGGTGTCTCGTCAGTGGTTTGCCTACGACTTTTGCTCGAAAAAAGTTTTTTCATTATTCGCACAGCCTTTTCCTTCTGTTTTTCTTCGAAACGATGCGACTTATTAATTTTATCGATGGCCTCTTGTGCATTTTTCGACAAAATACTATTGGCAAAAACACGCGGCATATTTTGTCCACGTTTTAAATAACCAGCCTCTTCGAGCGCAGCAATGCAAGTAGTTACACGCATTTCAATTTCGACAACAGTATCGTCCCAGCCAGCTTTACGAGCAATTTCGAGGGAAGAGTTCGACACCGATGAGCGAAAACGTGTGATATCTTTAATGGCTTTCCAAATTTGTTGAATTTCTTTTATTGAAATTTTGGTTTGATTGAGCAAAATGAAATGTTTGCCTAAATCCTCTTCGTTGAAAAGCACATAACAATCGGCCTCAATATTTTCGTTACGCCCTGCCCTACCCGCTTCTTGAATATAATTTTCGAGCGAATCGGATATTTCGTAATGCACCACCATGCCTACATCTTTTTTGTCGACACCCATTCCAAAAGCCGAAGTAGCCACCATTATCGACACTTGCCCTGCAATAAAAGCATCCTGATTGGCAGTTTTTTCCTTCACATCCATTTTGCCGTGATAAGGGCGAGCATCGAAGCCATCGGCTGTAAGTCGTTCGGATAGTTTGTAGGCTTTGCGTGTGCGCGAAACATAAATAATTGTAGGACAATTCTTTTCCTCAATCAAGTCGCGCAACTTTTGGTATTTCTCTTCGTCGTTATTGTTCTCGAAAACTTTGTAATGTAAATTGGTGCGCGCTGTTTTCGAACTAAAAAGTTCGAGGTCGAGCGAAAGCTTTTCTTTGAAATACAGCTGTATATCTTCAATTACCCTTTGCTTTGCAGTAGCCGTAAAACACGAAACAGGTATGCCATCGTGCAAATTTTTCTTTTCCTGAATATTTCGTATAAAATCGCCAATATACAAATAATCCACCCTAAAATCTTGTCCCCACGACGAAAAACAGTGGGCTTCGTCGATAACAAAACGTGCAATTTTGCGTCCCAAAATAAGCCTTTCGATGGTGCGCGATCGAAGCGATTCGGGGGAAATATACAAAACACTTGCCGACCCATCCTCGATGCGTTCGAACGATTTAGCACGTTCAATGGGGTCGAGCATACCATTAATAGTTACGGCTTCGGTTATACCAAGCTTTTCGAGATTATCCACTTGGTCCTTCATGAGCGATTGCAAAGGCGAAATAACCACAGTAAGGCTGCGAGAATTACGCGCACACATAAGCGCTGGCACCTGAAACGTAATCGATTTTCCGCCACCAGTGGGAAACACAGCCAAAATTGATTTATTGCGCACGGCTGCTTTTACAGCTTTTTCTTGCAAAGCTTCGCCTCCAAAACTACGGTAAGCATCGTAACCAAAAAATTGTTTCAATCCTTTGTGAATATCGAAAGCCTGATGGCAATAAGCACATCCTTCGATGCAAGGTTTGTTGCGCAATCGTTGCATGAGCTGCTCCACTTCGGGATAATTGCGCAACACCCAAGGCGGTGTAATTGAATACACTTTTTCGTGTACAATATACGAATTGATTATGGACAAACAATAAGCTAATTCAACCGGATTATCTGCAATTATATCACTTAAATTACAATTGCTGCATATGGCATTTCGAAAACTATTATTTATAAGCAACTGAATATCATCGCACACGCACGAAAAATTCGCATATCGAAAAAAAGCAGAAAATTCAGTCTTTTCATTCAAAAGAAGAAATAAAATTTGCTGCATCGAAGCGTCCAACTGCCTAAAAGCAGCCACCTCGTCGTAAAATAAATCGCGGGCTTTTATGGCATCGTTAAGTGGATTGTTGGCCTCGTCGGTTTGCAACTTATCGTCCTTAAGCAAAGCATGATAGGGCTTGGTAGGAAAAAGCAAGGGCGACAAATGCAAAGTATCGATAATGTTAGCCGCATCGACACCAGCATCAATAAGCACCTTGCCAATATATTTGGTATCGTGTGCCAAAATATTGTGGCCACAAACAAAAGTCGAACCGGCAACAAATCGAACAAATTCGGGTAACGAAACCTTATGAAAAACACTTCCATCGGCCTTAATAGCCGCCATGTCAACAATATTGTTGGATTGCGGATTTATTTCGGTATCGACAAAAATGATTGATTGCATAGATTTTTTAATAATTTGTTTTTACAAAGCAATTATTTGAGAAAAAAACAACTAAATAATTTTATTCATCAAATATACAAAATTACACACAAATAGCACTTTTCTAAATAAAATTCCATTTCACCCTACCGCTTCTTCTTAAAAAAATCTTTTATCAAAGCGCCACATTCATCTGCCATTATGCCTGTAACAACTTCGGTTTTGGGGTGTAAAGCTTGTGGGGCAAAGCGTACAAAACCGCGTTTTTCGTCGGGGGCGCCATACACAACTTTGCTTATTTGCGACCAGCCCAAAGCGCCAGCGCACATTACACATGGCTCGAGGGTTACATATAGCGTACAATCCACCAAATATTTACCACCCAAATATTGCGTAGCAGCTGTAATAGCTTGCATTTCGGCATGTGCTGTAATGTCGTGCAATGCCTCAGTAAGGTTGTGTCCACGTGCAATAATGCGGTTGTTGCAAACCACAACAGCACCAATAGGCACTTCGTCGCGTGCCAAAGCTTTGCGGGCTTCAACAATCGCTTCTTTCATAAAATCTTCGTGCGAAGTTTCGAGTGCTTCGCCATTGTTATAATAATTTATTGCCATATTTTTTTAGGGAATAATCATTTGTAGTGATGCAGGTAAAATGCTCACGGTGTAAGGCGAAGCACCATTTACAATAATGCCATCGGCTTCGACAAGTGCCGATTTATCAGTTTGTATAAAAATTTCCTTACTTCTGAAAGCATGTATCACAGGATGTTGGGTTATTTTGCCACGAAAAAGATAATAAATTGCGCCTACTATATCGACAAAACGAGGCTTTTGTGCCATCATTACATCCAGCAACCCATCGTAAGGCAGTGCATCGGGATTTTGTTTCATGCCGCCGCCACTGTAACAACCATTGGCAATATTCATGGTAAACATGCAACGGTCAATGTTTTTTTCGGCACTATAAATTTTTGTTTTGTGCGATTTGTAACTAAAAACGGCCAACAACATAGCCACAGTGTATAAAATTGAGTGACTACCAAAAACTTCTTTCAAACGGTGCGTAATATTCACCACTTTGGCATCGAGACCAAAGCCTATTGAGTTGATAAAAAAATGCGCATCATTGCGTCCTTCGAGCGTAAAACTTATTTTGCCTATATCAATAACTTGCCTTTTTGCTTTCAAAAAAACATCAATCGACTTTTTGTAATTACCATCCAATCCCCAAAAACGCCCCCAATCGTTGCCCGTGCCACGCGGAATGAGTGCCAAAGTTATTTCGGAAGTATCAACATCTGGCACTGCAAAAATGCCATTCACCACTTCGCTCACGGTGCCATCGCCGCCCATAACAAGAATATTGCGATAACCATTTTCAACAAAACTGCGTGCAATGTGTGTAGCATGACCAGCAAAACGCGTAACTCGATAATCGAAAACAATTTGCAAGTGCTTTAACAACGTAAAAAGATATTTACGCTGCGCACGAAACCGTTTTTTTCCCGATTTCGGATTAATGATTATGGCCCATTTGTTGTGATTCATTGATAAAAAATATAAGATTAGCTACCTAGCCCCCACAAGGGGAATTGAGAGTGTAATTGCAGTTATAAACTTACTATTATTCTCGTGTGTTTTTCAACTAATTTTATCAAAATACTTGTTGTGAAAAATTACAATTTACATCTTTTTTATTTATTGCTCCTCTTTAAGCCCATTTCAGGGGGGGGTGGGGGCTACCCCTACCATCCGCCAGTTGCGCCACCGCCGCCCGAGCGACCGCCGCCAAAACTACCACCACTAAAACCACCGCCACCGCCAAAGCCGCCGCGACCACTAAACACACTGCCGGCTGCACCACCAGCAATTACAGCATTGTTGCGCTGCAAACGAGGTGTGTTTTTATTGTTATGTTCTTCGTAGCCACAAAATTTACATTTATAAGTTGTGCGCTCCACACCACCACTCACATAAGTAGCATGCACAATGGTACGTTTGTCATGCAAAATAAATGCTTTGGTTTTACATTTGGGGCATTCGCTGTATTGACTGGGCTTATCGAGCGTAAAAACTGCTTCGTTTTTACAATCTTCACATTCAAAAACATCATAATCAACCGATTGCAATTCTTCTTCGAACTGTTGCTTTATAGTGAGATGCACATCTTCGTGTTTTTCGCTCAACAAATTCATTTTACCTCCACATTCGTTGCAAACCATAGGTGCACGGCGTGCTTTGTGCATGGCAATACGCGCTAAAATATTGGCTGGTATGAAACAGAAAAACACAGGAACAATGAGTAAAAAATAATGAATCGAAAGCCCTAAAAAATAGGCTACTACAAAAAGGATTATGGGCAAACCAACAGCCATCAGTGCCATAATACCATTTTTTTGATCGCGAATAGCTTTGTATCTATCAATATTTACTTTAAAAATGGGATTAGAAAGTACTTTTTTTATTGCAGCATTAACCCAAACAAATGACACTGTAATCAACAACAAATAAAGCCCTATTGCCATAGGTAAAACTTCGTCCCACGGAAAAGGTTTTTCGGCAACAATCATTGTTTCTTCTTCAAAAATCACTTTACTAATGGCAGTAATGCCATCAATAAAGCCTTTATCAAAATCGCCTTGTTTAAAAGCTGGCACAAAATACTGATTAATAATGCGTTTGCTTATAGCATCATTCAATGCACCTTCGAGTCCATAACCCACTTCGATGCTAATAAGTTTTTGGTCGGCCACAAAAAGCACTAGCACACCATTGTCAACACCCGCTTTGCCAACCTTCCAATGTTCGAAAAGTCGAATCGCAAAATCTTTAATTTCGGCATTGCCAATAGTTTGCAAAACTGCAACGGCAATCTGTGCATTTTTATCGGTTTCAATTTTTTGCGCCATAGCATTAATTTGCGCCACAGTTTGCTCATTAATAATTGCATTGGGGTTAAGCACAAAGTTGTTGGCATCTTTGGCACGCGGTTGTTGCAACTGTTCAACAGTAATAGTTGCAGTTGCATTTTGCCCTTGCACCATAAACAACGAAAGCATTGCAAATGCAATGCTTAAGAATATAGTATCAAAAATTGATTTCTTCATAACAAGTAATTTTTATCATTTCGAGCACATAGCAACAAACATTTAGTTAATCGACTCGTGCAACTCTATTTCGAAAATAAGTGTTGAATGAGGTGGAATTCTCGACCCAGAGCCTGTTTTACCATATCCCATCGAACTTGGAACATAAAGTACTATTCGTCCGTTAGTTCTAATTTTTGTCACACCTTCTTGCCAACCCAAAATGGCATTTGCAAGGCTTGCAGCATATTCGCCCGAATCGAAAACCGAACCATCTATCAATTTCCCTGTATAAGTAGCACGAATATAACTTGAGCTATTGGGGTGGCGGATAATACCAGTATTGATAATTTTGTAACTCAAGCCACTTTCGGTTTGAATAAATCCAGCATCATTCTTATGTTTTTCGAGCCATGCCTCGTTAATAATTTTCCAATCGGCATATTCATCTTCTTTACATGCACTAAACAGTAAAACCAAAGCCAAAGTGATAAAAAAAATGTTCTTACTAAAAATCTTCATATGGTAATTTATTTATTAAACTTTTCTCAAAATTTTAATCGTACAATATTATCGAAACAAAAGTATTATTTTATCTCAAAATTAAAAACCCCAACCCTATTGCCATCAATAAAAAAATCGGCGCGATATGTTCCTTTTGGCAATACTTCTTCAACTTTCCAATACATAACATCAGCTACATTTTCACCTTCATATTCAACATCTTTTTTTATTGAATATTGTATGTTTCGATTTTCGAAAGCAAAAGTATTGTTTGGGCTCTTCAACAACAATTCGTCATCGGGGCGCATGAGGCGCAAATAAACCGTTTTTGTTCCTGGGGCAGCAGTAATATTTTTGGCTATCGTAAAATTAAACTGTAAATTAGCCACTTGCGAAAACCATGTTGTTTTTCGATTGCGGTTATTTAGCGGCGTCATACTAAAATTCACCACTTCCATTTTGGCGGCGCGCGTCACAACTTCAGTCAGATTATCTTTTTCCTTGGCCAACTGTTGTGCTGTTTGCGATGCTTCCTGATACCTACGGCGCACCTCCACATTTTCGGTTTTAAGCACTTTATTCTCTTTGTTGAGCGAGTCGATTTGATTTACATAATGCACCATAACACCACGCACAGTTGCAAGTTCTTTGCGGAGTTCGGCAATCCGACGTGCATTTGTAGCTTTCGTAATGCGCAATTCCTCTAGCAGTTGTTGCACACGCGCTTTCTCTTTGTCGAGTAGTTTAAATAGCGAATCGTTTTGGATATTCGACGTATAACCATCAAACTCAAAATTCAATTCTTGAAATTCTCGTTCAACTTGCTCCTTCTCAAAATTCATCATTTCAACCATTTCGTTCATTTCAGCTTCCTTCACTTTTACTTGGCGAAAAAAGTAAAATGCCACAATGCCAACGGCAATTACAGCAACAACAGCTACAATCAGCAATATATTTGATTTGTCTTTCATCTGTATTTAAAAATATTTATATCATTTTTTGCAAAAAATAATTTAAAGCATATCGATGCATTTTTCGAGCTGAATGCCACGCGAACCTTTAATCAATATTGTTTTTTGTGTATGTTTATTGTCAGCTAAAAAATTTTGCAAATCCTGCACATTGGCAAAATGCCTAAAATTATCCTTATCAACACTGAAATTTGTTGCCGCAAATTCTGTTCCAACAATATAAACCGATTCAAAATCGAAACTAGCCACCAAATCGATAATTTTTTGGTGCTCGTTCAAACTTTCGTTGCCCATTTCGAGCATATCGCCCAATATGAGCACTTTGTTATTATCGGCTAGCAACGCAAAATTTTCGATGGCAGCTGCCATACTTGTTGGGTTGGCATTGTAGGCATCGACCACCAATTTATTGTTGGCCGTTTGCGTGAGCTGCGACCGATTATTTTGAGGCACATAACTTTCGATACCACGTTTAATGGTTTCGGCATTCATGCCATAATAACTACCAATGGTTACAGCTGCCAACACATTCTCGGCATTGTAATTACCAACCAATTGTGTATTTACTTCAAATTCCTCGCCGTTAAAAAGCCTTACTTGCATCGAAAGCAAGGGCTGACTAGCAATTATTTTTCCATAAACAATGCTTTGCTTATTATCGTCGCCCATACTAAACGAAAGTATTTGGCGGTGATCCAAGCCTGCTTTTGCGGCCATATCTTGCAAAAAATGATTGTCGTGATTCATAAAAATCAGTTTCCCAGTTTTTGCAATGCTGTCGTACAACTCACCTTTTGTTTTCATTACCCCCTCAAACGAGCCAAAACCTTCGAGATGCGCTTTACCCACATTGGTTATTATGCCATAATTGGGCAAAGCAATGTCGCAAAGTATTTTTATTTCGCCCAAATGATTGGCACCCATTTCGATAATTGCAATTTGGTGATCCTCCTGCATTTGTAATAATGTGAGCGGAACGCCAATATGATTATTGTAATTGCCTTTGGTGAAATGTACGTTATAATCCTGCGTGAGTACCGATGCAATAAGCTCTTTGGATGTTGTTTTACCATTGGAGCCTGTAATGCCTATAATGGGCGTTGCGAGCAAAGTGCGATGGTAACGTGCTAATGCTTGCAAACTCTCCAAAACATTATCAACTAAAATATAATGCTCATCAAGCGCATATTCCTCTTCGTCGACAACGGCATAGGCACAACCATTGGCAATAGCCTGAGCAGCAAAAGCATTGGCATTGAACTTATCGCCTTTAAGCGCAAAAAACATCGACCCTTCAGGGCAGTTTCTGCTGTCGGTAGTAATTATGGGATGCTTCTCGAAATAACTATACAATTGCATAGAACAAATTTTGATGAGTTTTTTAAAATTACATGCAAAAATAATCAAATATCTATGATTAAAGATTTTTCATGTAATAATATTAACAAAAAAAGCAAAAGAGGAATTAAGAAAAAGAGAGCTACTACAGCCCCCCAACCCTTGCTTGTCCCTATTTCTATCGGGAGGGGAGTATATATCGCATTAACAACTCTACATTTGAATGAAAGCATAAAACATTAGCTAAACAGTATTATTTGTTATTTATTTTAAAGCGTTACAATAATTATTTTAGATAAATAAAATGATCTAAGAAGTAAAACAGTAATTAGACCGAGATTTTATAAAGAAAAATGAAAAAGAATATTGAACAATAATCACAATTTAAACAACAAGAAAATGATTTTCTGCTTATCTTTGCAGATTGTAGCATGAAGAAGCAAATGTCAAACATGTATGAAAAAAAGAGCTTGCTATGTATTTAAAAAAAACAGTGCATCGAGTTGAATATCAAAACGAAATTTAAGGACAATGAGGTTTAAAAAAATTTACATCGAAATAACCAACAAATGCAATTTTGCATGTAGTTTTTGCACTACAAGCAATAGTGCTGCTGGATTTATGACAACCGAAAACTTCGAGAAAATTTTATTGAAAATTAAGCCATACACCCAATATGTATATTTGCATGTTTTGGGCGAACCACTCTTGCACCCTCAAATTGCCGAAATTTTACACATCGCCAACGCTCATAACATACATGTTAATATTAGC
>CAZEVV010000006.1:0-10292 GCA_964515675.1 uncultured Paludibacter sp.
CTACTTTTTTAAACAGGGCATATACTGTAGATGAACAGACAAACAAAGTTTTCAACCCGAAATAAAACTTAGTTTAGACTGCCTGCATACTGGTGGCATGTTGCTTTTCCCAACCGACTACACATGGGCAATGGGCTGCGATGCAACCAATGCCAAAGCATTACAGCGCATGCTCGAAACTTCGAAAATGAGCAAAGAAAAGTTGGTAATGCTGGTGGATAGTTTTGCGAAAATGGAAGGTTTTGTGAACAACTTACCAAGCATAGCATGGGATTTGAACGAAGTTACCGAGGATCCGCTTAACTTTAGGTTCGATGGCGTAAAGTTTCTCGACGATGTGGTATTGGGGAGCGAACGCACAGCAAATTTTCGCATAAGCAAGGAAGATTTTTCGAAGGAACTGTGTATGCGGTTTAAAAAACCAATTGCGATTTTCGATTTAGCATTGAACAATATTAAAGTGCGCAACTTAGCGGATATCGATTTGGAAACGCGCAGTAAAGTTGATTACTGTGTAAAATATTTTGAAGCAAAATGCCGAAATAAAATCTCGGGCATTAAGTTGACCCCAAACAATGTTTTCGAAATAATAAAATAAAGGAATCAACACTTTACGTTAAAGAACTCAATATTAAATAGATATTAGTCACGATAATTATTTTTTTTCAAAATGACAATAAAAAATACCCAATTCAAATACATACTCTCCGATATTTTGGCAGCTTTCGTTGTATGGGTGTTATTTATGATGTTCAGACGAACAGTAAACGATGCCCATTTCAATGAGTTGGCTCGCATATTTGTGCCCAACTACGATTTTGTGAACGGTATATTCATTTTTCCAACTGTATGCATATTTGTACATTACCTTACCGGCTTTTATCTTTATGTGGGTAATAAACTGAAAATAAACCCTTTTCCCACAACACTTGTGGCGAGCATAATAATATCAATAGGAATATTTTTTTCATTACTTATCGACGATATTGTTGTTTCGTACGAGTATTATTATTATTCGCTATTGGTTTTATTTGTACTTCTTTTCAGCTTCACCTATATGTTTCGGATGATAGTGTACAAAATACTAAAACGAAAATACCGTGCCAAGCAACTCAATATTAACACAATAATTATAGGCACAGGCAAAAATGCCATGCAAATTGCCAAAAACCTACAACGTGAAACCGACGAATATAACTTTGTTGGTTTTGTAGCCATCGATAACAATATACATATCGACCGCGAAATGCACTTAGGAAGTTTGCAAAATATTGAACAAATAATAAAGGACAACAAGGTAAGAGATGCTGTAATTGCACTTGAAGACTACTCGGAGCAACGCATTTTCAAAATCATCAATCAGCTTTACGTACACAATATCGACATTCGTTTCACCCCTTCGCTTTACGAAATACTCACGGGTGGCTCGCGCATCAAAATGTTTGGTACATTGCCACTTGTCGATATCACAAAGCTCAATGTCGACTTTTGGCAACTTAGCATTAAGCGATTTATTGATATTGTTGCATCGGCCGTTTCACTCTTATTATTATTGCCATTATTTGCATTTTTTGCTGTTCGTATTAAGCTCGACTCCAAAGGGCCCGTATTTTTCCGACAAGAGCGGATAGGCTACCTCGGCAGATCATTCAAAATACTAAAATTTAGAACCATGTTTGTAGATGCTGAAAATGGTGTACCCAAACTCAGCAGCCCCGACGATGATAGGATTACAAAAGTAGGGCGAGTACTTCGGAAATATCGATTGGATGAGTTGCCACAATTTTGGAATGTATTGGTGGGACAAATGAGTCTTGTTGGCCCGCGTCCCGAACGACTGTTTTATATACGTCAGATTACCGAACATGCACCCTATTACTGCTTAATATATAAAGTAAGGCCAGGATTAACATCGTGGGGACCGATTAAAATTGGTTATTCAGACACACTCGAAAAAATGATTGAACGCCTCAATTACGACATTATTTATGTTGAAAACATGTCGCTCATCAACGATTTTAAAATACTACTGCTTACTGCCGAAGTATTAATTAAAGGAAAAGGAATATAAAAATAATTTCATAAAAAGCGCTTTGCAAAATTATTGTTGCAAAGCGCTTTTTGTAAAATAAATATCAAAATATCAGAACAATTTCCAACCCAACGAAATTACGAATTTATTGGCCGAGATACCATCGATATTAACATCTTTAATTTTTGTTTGCGCCATATTATTGTTCAAACTCATTCGTGCATCGAGCGTTAACATTAACACATCGACACCTACGCCAAATTCGAACGCTATTTGTGATTTTTTTATGTCATCTTTAATATCGTTAATAGTAACATTACTGCCCGTCTCAGCGTTAAAATTCTTGTAGTCGAGCGACGAACCAGCATCTAAGCGAAATTTTGGTCCAGCAAAGGCTCGGAGATTAACTGCTTTTAGATCCAAAATTTTATAACCAATCATTACCGGAATTTCAACAGTACTTACAGTTACAAACTTATCGAAAGTAACATTTTTGTTCATTGCATCTTGCAGTGTGATAGTGTAATCGTTTTTCGACATGGCATACAATAACTCGGGTTGAATGTAGAGCTTTTCGATGCCGATACGCGCAAATGCACCAGCGTGAAAACCATTACCAAGTTCATCTTTTACACTCTTCAATGTGTAATTTCCTGTGGTTACATCTTCGATATTGCTTAGCGACAACGATGAATTATAACCAGCCTTTAAACCAAAATTCAATTGTGCATATGTTAGCGCTGAGCTTAACAATACTGCTGTAATTAAAAAAACTTTCTTCATAATGTTGTAATTTTAAATTTTTAAATTCCAAAAATAAAAGCATTTTGCTAGCAAAATTAGCATTTAAGCAAAAGCGTTACGACACTCACAATCAACTAATTCATGCCTGCATTTACATTCACAAATATCATTTTACATTTAAACAAAAATCAAATAGCATTGTTTATTCAACTTTTGCAATATCCTATTTTACAAATATTAAGCCAAAGTAATTAAAACAGCAAATTTTCAATCGCAAACTGGAAATGCTAAAAATTCTAAATCTTGATATGTACTTTAATTTTCGCTTTTTTGTGCGACATATCATTCGCGTCGGGCACATCAATTTCGTAGGTTTTGCCTCTTGTATTAGTAAGCTTCCTATCGCGCAACCACATATTAAACTCTTTAAGTTGAGCATATGTAATGTTGTTTTGCTTCGCCCACGTGGCTAAATCGGGGATACTGCCCGACACGCTCACCTTTTTAGTATTTATATCTTGATACAAATGTTCTTTTTCGACCCTATAACCAAAAGCACGCGGGTTTTCGAAAAAATGTTTTGTTGCCAAAATACGAAACATATATCTACTACTCTCGGGTACTAACCACATATCAAAAGTATTATCAATCAACTGTTTTTCGAGTTCCGAGCTCACTTTGCCCATACCTGCATTGTACGAAACGGCAGCCATTGTCCAATCTTTATAACGCACAAAAGCCGATCGCAGATATTTGCAAGCAGCTTCGGTCGATTTTTCGATGTGATAACGTTCGTCCACTTCATCGCCAACTTCGAGGCCCAACTCGGTAGCAGTGCGAGGCATGAGTTGCCAAAGCCCAGCCGCTTGTGCTGGCGAAAGAGCACGCACATCGAGCGAACTCTCGATTACAGCCAAATATTTAAAATCGTCGGGTATGCCATGTTTTTTTAAAATTGGTTCGATTATCGGAAAAAGACGATTGGCACGCTTCATTATGAGCAATGTAGTAGTATGCATATAAGCAATTTGCGTTTGCTCACGGTCGAAGCGTTCGCGCATATCGTAACGATCGAGATCGATAGTATTGCCAGCAAATTGCACTTTAGCAGGAATGGCGAAAGATGTTGTAATAGGGTTGGCCAAAACTTCTTGCGTGCTGCAGGATGTAATGAATAATGCAATAAAGCAAAGAACAGTCATTGTTTTGCGAATTGAAATCATAGTTCGAATGAATTGTATTTATATTATTTTTTATTTTTATTGAAACAAAGATACTGTATTTGACAAAAAAGCGTCATCGACAAGGTGCACGAAACAACGAAAAACCTTTGTTTACTCGAATAAATGAACAATTCTTGCTACAAAAGTAACGCAGCGAATGGCGTTTTTGGGCATACACATTTTAAGCTTGCAAATATAACTTTTTTTTGTGAAAATAATTAACATGGCGGCCATTAAGTTTCAAATAATCCGACAAACAATTACAAGTTCACTGCCCAAAACATTATTGTGCATAATATTAAAAAAGCTAAACTATTTTTGCACATATCTGTTTCATAAAATCATAATTCTTATCTTTGTGTTTGTATTGGCGAATACAAACTTATACCATCGAAAACGATGCAACAAATACGCACAAAACAAAAGCACGCAATGAAACGAGCAATTTTTCCTGGGTCGTTCGATCCATTTACCATAGGGCATTATAGCATAGTAAACCGCGGTTTATTTATGTTCGACGAAATAGTGATTGGCATTGGTACCAATCAATCAAAAAAAACACTTTTCTCAGTCGAGAAGCGTCTCGACATTATTCGTCAGGCCTTTGAAGGCGAAACGCGTGTAAAAGTTGAAGCTTACAACAGCCTCACCATCGACTTTGCACGCAACGTAGGCGCCGATTTTATATTACGTGGTTTGCGTTCGGTGGGCGACTTTGAGTACGAACGCACCATTGCCGACACCAACCGAATACTGACAGGAATTGAAACGGTGATTTTATTTACCGAGTCGGACTATTCGCATATTTCGTCGACAGTAGCACGCGACCTGATAAGTTATGGCAAAGACATAAGTTCGTTTTTGCCACCCAATGTTCGATTGTAGTGGCACTATTGTTAATAATCAAAAAAAAACAGCAATTTTCATTCATAATTGAAAAAATATAGCACTTAGTACAACTATTTATATTAAAAAAATTATCTTTGCAAAGATTTTAAATTATATGAATCATGATTTACGCTTTTATAATTTCAGCAATTGTCTTATTTATAGGCATTTTACTGATGGGAATGCGAATATTTTTCACAAAAGATAAAAGCTTTCCTAACATACATATAGGCGGCAACGTAGCATTGAAAAACAAAGGCATAAGTTGCGCCACTTCGCAGGACAGAGATGCACAGGTTGCAAAGCCCAAAGCGTTGAACAACAAAGATATTATAAGTGAACTAACAAATAAATTTTAAATTTACACATAAATATAGTTAAATGAAAAACCTATCACTCATTATCAATGCAGTGCTTGCCATTGCAGTAATTGTGCTTTTTGTTTTAGTATTGAACAATAAGCCAAAAGCAGAAGGACAAAAACAAGTAGCAGGCACATCGGGCAACACATCGGAGCGATTGCCAATTGCTTATATCAATGTCGACTCGTTGTTGTTGAACTACAACTTTGCCAAAGAAGCCAACGAATCGTTGATTAAAAAACAAGAAGATTCGCGCTTAAACATCAACACAAAAGCACGTCAGTTGCAGTCGGAAATGTCGGAATTTCAACGCAAATTGGAAAACAATGCATTTCTTAGTCGCGAACGTGCCGAGCAAGAGCAAACACGCTTAATGAAAAAACAACAAGATTTGCAAGAACTTGATGGACAATTGACGCAACAATTGATGCAAGTACAACAAAAAATGAGCGAACAATTGCGCGACACCATCAATGCGTTTTTGAAAGACTATAATAAAGACAAAAAGTACGAGCTTATTTTGAGCAACACTTCGAGCGACAATATTTTGCATGCTGCCGATGCTTACGATATTACAGCCGAAGTTACAAAACTTTTGAATGCACGATTTGCGGCTAAAAAGTAAATTGTAGAAATATATAACACAAAAAAAGCGACTCCTTACAATTTGAGTCGCTTTTTTTGTGCCTTAATATTGAAATATTTAATTCGACCTGAAGCTTAAAAATAAACTTGTGAGGGCATAAATGAGCGTTGCAGGCACCCAAAGATTTGATGCAGTGAACATAAAATATGCGCCAAGGCCAAGAAGCAATGACGACATAAGCGCGATACGTGCCAAACGTTGCATACGCATATTGTTTCTATCAACAGCCTCGTGCTGTAAAAAATGCATTATTATCAATGCAGCTGCACCTAAACTAAAAACATAGGGCGCAAAGCTGATTTTACTTAATTGCATTAATGCACCAGCAAAACTTGCCGACCCCCCAAGAAGTAAAAGCAAGGTGTTGATTTGTGTTTTTTTTGATTGATTTTCTTTGTTAGCCATTTATATATTTACAATTTATTCATTTACGATTTACGATTAGTTATCGAGATTCGGCATGCTTTTTACTGCAAACTTCTCACACCTCTCCCTAACCCTCTCCAGAGGAGAGGGAAATAGCAAAATTTGAATGTTTATGGTTTATTCATTTTTATTTGAAATTACTACGTCAATACTATACAAAACCCAAAACGTCTTCCTCCCCCTGAGGCGTTTACCTCATGACGTGAGGAGGGAGGGTCGGGGGGCTTCAAACCCGAATCTAATCCTTAATAATAAAAATATCCTCGTCTTTTTGTTTCATCATATACTCCTCGCGAGCAAATTTCTCGAGATACTCGTTGTCGGTTTGCAAACGTTTAATTTTTGCTTTATTCGTTTCAATTTCGTTCTGAAAAAACTCTAATTCTTTTTCGAGCGTATTGAGTTTTTGCAATGTTTTCCAACGCAACAAAAGATTGTGATTGTCGAAAAAAATCACAAAAGCTAAAAATCCAACCAATACGATAATGTATTTGTTGAGTAAAACTTTACTTGACGATTTTAAAATTTTTGTTAGTACCGACATAAATCAAATATTAATTTTCGAGCCTCAAAGATACACAAGAATTTCGAAATTTACGAATAGTCGACAAGGAATGCGTCATAAAATCAAAAAAGGCATTATTTTGTCAGTATTTGTTCTATTTTTTTTGTACTTTTGTATGCCAAAGCAATAATTAGCTTATTTATATAATACTCAAAAGCTTAGTTATTGTATTTTGGCACATCAAGCTTTGTATGAACATTTAATAAATGACATAAATTTTGTATTACAATATGCAAACAAATTTTTTACGATCAGTTATGATCAATGGCCTGATATTAGGCACGTTATTTTCGGTCAACTTTTTAATGTCGGCTTCGGGATTGGCCGTAATGTCGTTGTTATCGTTGCTGCTTATGGTAGTAATAGTTGTAGTAATGTACAAGTTAGTTGTAAAATTTCGCGACACCGAAAGCAATGCAGTGATAAGTTATCGTGTATCGTTCAGCTATATTTTACTTTCGTTCTTTTTTGCCTCACTCATTTCGTCGGCCGTAAAATTTATTTTTTTCAAATACATACAGCCCGATTATTTGGAGCAAGCCATGGCACAAAGCTATCAATTGCTCGAAACAATGAAAATGCCCAATATGGAAGAGGCTTTGGAACAAATGGACAATATGATGAAGCCAGCCAATATGGCATTGCAATTTATATGGCTCAACACTTTTATGGGTATGATTGTGGCACTCGTTATGTCGGCATTTGTGAAAAAAGAAAAAAGTATTTTTGAGTAATTTAGCGAACAAAAAAAATAACAAAAAGCATATGGACATATCGGTAATTGTGCCTTTGTACAACGAAGAAGAATCGCTACAAAAACTTTTTGAGTGGATAAAAAAAGTAATGGATGCTAACAAGTTTAGCTACGAAGTTATTTTTGTAAATGATGGCAGCACTGATAAATCGTGGCAAGTAATTGAGCAACTAAGCACTAACTCAGAAGCTGTAAGAGCCATAAAATTCCGCAACAATTATGGTAAATCGCCAGCATTGTATTGTGGGTTTAAAATTGCCAAAGGCGATGTGGTAATTACGATGGATGCCGACTTACAAGACAGTCCCGACGAGATACCCGAAATCTACAAAATGGTGATGGACGAAGGTTACGACCTTGTGTCGGGGTGGAAAAAGAAACGCTACGATTCGAAATTGACAAAAAATATACCTTCGAAAATATACAATGCAACAGCGCGCAAAGTGACGGGATTGAAACTGCACGATATGAATTGTGGCCTGAAAGCTTACCGCAACGATGTGGTAAAAAACATTGAAGTGTATGGCGAAATGCATCGTTATATACCATTTTTAGCAAAAAATGCAGGATTTACCAAAATTGGCGAAAAAGTGGTGGAACATCGAAAACGCGAATTTGGCACAAGTAAATTTGGCTTAAGTCGCTTCGTAAATGGCTACCTCGACTTAATGACACTTTGGTTTTTGTCGAAATTTGGCAAAAAACCCATGCACTTTTTTGGCCTTTATGGCAGTTTGATGTTTCTGATAGGCTTTTTGGCAACAGTAGCCATTGCCACCAACAAACTCATTGCACTTATAAGCGGTGTACGCGCGCCACTCATTACCGACACACCATTGTTTTACATTGCACTGCTGGCTATGATTTTGGGCACACAGCTTTTTGTAACAGGCTTTTTGGGTGAATTGGTATCGCGCAATTCGACCGAAAGAAATAATTATTTAATCGAAAAAGAAATTTAAGCATACCATGGGAGCTACATTGGCATATATCATTCCGGCAATTTTGGTTATGGCAACGGCCTATTTGGTGCTCGAGCGTTTGTTGCGCAACGAGCGCGACCGACGTAATTTTGAGTTGGCAAAACTCAATCAATCGGTCATCACTCCCACCCGCCTTAGGGCCTACGAGCGATTGAGTTTAGTACTCGAACGCACAAAGCCAAACACTCTGATAATGAATACCATTAAGCCAAACATGACAAGTTTCGACTTGCACTCGGCATTGCTCACAAGCATACGCAACGAATTTGCGCACAATGTGTCGCAACAAATTTATGTGAGCGATTTGCTATGGGTAAACATTGTGGCAGCCCAAGAAAGCTTGGTGAAACTGATAAATGGTTGCGCCACAAAAGTGCCTGCCGATGGCGTAGCTACCGACTTTGCCGAACTTATTATCAATACATATGCCATGTCCGACGAAGCTCCTAGCGATGTGGCACTGCGACTACTGAAAGAAGAAATGCGAAAAATGATGTAACAATACAATAAATGATGCATGTAATAAAACATATATTGACTTGCTGCTGCTTATTTTTGCTGCTTACGTCGTGCAACAATAACGACGACTGTCGTGTCGAAAAAACGGTAAATCTAAATATCGGCTTCTACACCGAATCGACGACATCAACGCCAGGCTTACAGGCCAAAACCATCGATTCGATAAGTGTTAAAGGCCTTGGTCGCGACTCAATATTGTACAACAATAAAAAAAGCATAAAAGCAATTCAATTGCCACTACGAAAATTCTACGAACAAAGCGATTTCGAAATTACATTCAACAATACAAAAGATACAATAAGTGTTTTTTACCGCAACAACGATGCATACTTTTTATCGTTGGCATGCGGCTGTATTGTTGTGCACGAAATCGACAAAATTACATTTACACAAAATGCCATTAAAGACATTATGTTACAACAAAATATGGTAAATAATATAAATATTGAGCATGTTAAAGTTATATTGTAGCATAATTGCATTTTTGCTGTGGGCTGTAATGCTTGTGGGGCAAACAACAACAAAGCCCGAAGTGGGCAAAGCGCCACTTTTTGCCGATTGGCGTGTAGAGCTCGATGTGGCAAATTTACTTACAAATGCACTTTACAAAGGCGAACGATATGCCTACGAAGGTTCGGTGCAAACTTTGGTGCGCAATAAATTTTTTGCTGTTGGCGAATTGGGTTATGGCGGTTCGGAAAAGCTGAATCTCGACAATGCGAAAATGACTTCGAGCGGCATGTATGGGCGTTTGGGCATCGATTTTAATTTGATGAAACCCAAACCCGATGCTTTGCCTTCGCGTAATTATTTTTTGGCTGGTTTGCGCTTGGGAATGTCGGGCTACAATTACGAACTATCGAATGTGTTGTTGATTGACGACTATTGGGAAGAAGCACGCCTGCGTAGCTATCCGCAAAAATACACGGTAAGCACATGGTTCGAAGTACTTGCAAGTGCAAGAGTTGAAGTGTTTAGTAATGTATATCTTGGGTGGACAGTAAGACTCAGAAATATGATTGGCGAAGCAAAACCCGGCGCTATCAATGCTTGGTATGTACCAGGCTATGGACGTACCGGACAAAGTGTATGGACAGTGAACTATTCGGTTGGTTATAGGTTTTGAGAGGTGGAAGGTGTAAGGGTGGAA
>CAZEVV010000006.1:10392-23401 GCA_964515675.1 uncultured Paludibacter sp.
AGTGGAAGGTGTAAGGGTGGAAAGTGGAAGGTGTAAGGGTGGAAAGTGGAAGGTGTAAGGGTGGAAAGTGGAAGGTGGAAGGTGGAAAGTGTAAGGTGTAAGCAGCGTTTTTCATTTTTCGATTTTCGATTTTCATTTTTAAATAAAAAAAAATATAAACTATCAATAATAATTATATGTCTATGAATTCATTAAGTGTATTAAATCGAGCGGCGGATAATATTCGTATCTTAGCTGCTTCGGCTGTAGAAAAAGCCAAATCGGGTCATCCGGGCGGTGCTATGGGTGGTGCCGATTTTATCAACGTGCTTTACTCAGAGTTTTTGGTGTACGATCCCAAAAATCCTAAGTGGGAAGGTCGCGATCGTTTTTTCCTCGATCCGGGACATATGTCGCCAATGCTTTACTCGGTATTAGCTTGTGCAGGCAAGTATACAATGGACGAGTTAGCGCAATTCCGTCAGTGGGATAGCCCAACACCGGGTCACCCCGAAGTAGATATCATGCGTGGTGTCGAAAACACATCAGGACCACTTGGTCAAGGTCATACTTTTGCTGTTGGTGCTGCTATTGCTGCTAAATTTTTGAAAGCGCGCTTTGGCGAAGTAATGGGTCAAACCATTTACGCATTTATATCGGATGGTGGTGTTCAGGAAGAAATTTCGCAAGGAGCTGGCCGCATTGCTGGTCACTTGGGACTGGATAACTTGATTATGTTCTACGATTCGAACGACATACAATTGTCGACCGAAACAAAAGATGTTACAAGCGAAGATGTAGCTGCAAAATACAAAGCTTGGGGCTGGAAAGTAATTGAAATAAATGGTAACGATGCTGAGCAAATTCGTGCAGCACTCACCGAAGCCAAAGCAGTGCAAGGTCAACCAATACTTATTATTGGTAAAACAATTATGGGCAAAGGTGCGCGCAAAGCCGATGGTTCGAGCTTCGAAAACCAATGTGCTACCCACGGTATGCCATTGAGCGAAGGTGGTGCATCGTACGACGAGTCGATCAAAAACTTGGGTGGCGACCCAACAAATCCTTTTGTAATTTTTGATGAAACAAAAGAATTGTATGTCAAACGCGCACAAGAGCTTGAAGTAATTGTAGCCGAGAAAATGGCTGCAAAAGCTGCATGGGCTGCTGCAAACCCCGAGTTGGCGGCAAAAATGGAAGTATTCTTCTCGGGCAAAGCACCTATTGTAAACTGGGATGCTGTTGTTCAAAAACCTGGTCAGGCAACACGTGCTGCTTCGGCAACTGTTTTGGCCGAATTGGCAAAACAAGTTGAAAACATGGTAGTTTCGAGTGCCGACTTGTCGAACTCCGACAAAACTGACGGTTTTCTTAAAAACACAAAAGCATTTACAAAAGACGATTTCTCGGGAGCATTCCTTCAAGCGGGTGTTGCTGAGTTAACCATGGCTTGTTTGTGTATTGGTATGAGTTTGCATGGCGGTGTAATTCCTGCATGTGCAACATTCTTTGTTTTCTCCGATTATATGAAACCTGCTGTGCGCATGGCTGCATTGATGGAGTTACCAGTGAAATTTATTTGGACGCACGATGCATTCCGCGTGGGCGAAGATGGTCCAACGCACGAACCTGTTGAGCAAGAAGCACAAATTCGTTTGATGGAAAAACTCAAAAACCACAAAGGTCACAACTCGATGCTAGTGCTTCGTCCGGCCGATGTTGAGGAAACAACCGTAGCATGGCGCATGGCATTGGAAAATACGCACACGCCAACAGGTTTAATTTTGTCGCGTCAAAATATTGTTGATCTTCCTGCTGCTACATCGCGCAAAGAAGAAGCAACACAAGCCGAAAAAGGTGGCTACACAGTAGTTTGCGATGGCAACCCCGACGTAATACTTGTTGCTTCGGGTTCTGAGGTTTCGACATTGAACGAAGGTGCTGCACTATTGCGTGCCGATGGTGTGAAAATTCGTTTGGTTTCTGTTCCTTCCGAAGGTTTGTTCCGCAGTCAATCGGCCGAATATCAAAACGAAGTATTGCCCAAAGGCGCAAAAATTTTCGGTCTTACCGCTGGCTTACCTGTAAACCTCGAAGGTTTGGTGGGTAGCAATGGTAAAGTTTGGGGTCTTGAGTCGTTTGGCTTTTCGGCACCATTTAAAGTGTTGGACGAAAAATTGGGTTTCACAGGCAAAAACGTTTACGAGCAAGTAAAACAAATGTTGTAAGCTACAAATTTGTACAATAATTAAATAAATAAAGCCCGATGGTGATTTTACTATCGGGCTTTTTTGTGCAAAAAAACAATGAAGCATTAGCCCCCCAGCCCCACAAAGGGGTAGTTGTAGAAACCTTGATATAACATAATTTTAAAAAACTAAATACTTACGTTGATATGTTTTTTGGGGATTCGGTTATAATTATAGTGAATTAATCAAGCTGCAAAAACATCATTTTATTATAAATTTAGTGATGAGTAGTTTTAATTAATGCGTAATTTCTTGTGCAAATACAATTTGATTGTTAAGCTTTTTGTTGCTTTTTTCGTATCTTTGTGCCGCAAAAAAACAAAACAAAAATGAGTTTTATTTCCATCATTCTATTAAGTATTGGCTTGGCAATGGATTGCTTTGCAGTGTCGATGAGTAAAGGTGTTTGCCTCTCTCATTTCAAAGTAAAAAAAGTATTTCGGATGGCGCTTCTTTTTGGTTTGTTTCAAGCATTAATGCCAATAGTTGGTTATTTTGGCGCAAGTGCAGTTACGGCATACATATCGAGTTACGACCACTGGATTGCATTTGGGCTACTAAGCATTATTGGCGTAAAACTGTTTCTTGAGGGTTTTAAGCCACAAACGATAAATTGCGAAAAGTCGCACCACAACTCATTTAAATGGAAACGACTTTTACCCTTGGCCATTGCTACAAGCATCGATGCTTTGGCAGCTGGCGTAGTGTTGGCAGCATTCCCCGATACATTTTGGCAATCGATATTGATGATTGGAACAATAAGTTTTTTCATGAGTTACATGGGTGTTTTGTTGGGTTTGCAATTTCGCAATCGCATTAATTTTAGATTCGAATTTTTAGGCGGACTAATACTCGTGGGTATAGGGTTGAAAATATTGTTTGAACATACATTATTTGTTTAAACGCAACATTTAAGTCACCCACAACCCTGCTTTTTACGAGAGCTATCGGGAGGGAAATATGATGAGGAGATAGGATACATTTTTTGGTGATTTAATATGCGTGTACATTTTGAAAATTGTAGTAAAAACGCAACTACTATCGAGAAAACATCACAAAAAGCATCTTTTGATGCACTAGTAGTTATTTTTTTAAAATAATTTATAACGACAAAAATAAAAACCTGTAAGTCAGCACATCGCGAACATTTATCAAGATATTATTTGTATAAAAAAAATAGAATTTATGAAGAAGATTTTTTTAGGATTTTTCTTATCGACTTTTCTGATAGTTTCGGCACAAGAAACCAAAGTGAGTATTTATGGCTTTGTACGCAACGATTTTTTTTACAATTCGCGCGTCAATGTCGAGGCTTTCGATGGCATTTTCAATATATTGCCACGCCCAATTGAGTTGGTTGATGGCAAAGACAAAAACGAACAGCCACAAGCCGAAATGTTGAGTATCATTTCTCGTTTTGGATTAAATATTACTGGCCCTGAATTGTTTGGTGCAAAAAGCTCAGCAAAAATCGAGAGCGACTTTGCAGGCACAGGCAGCACCTATTTTCTGATGCGCATTCGCCAAGCCTATACACAACTCAATTGGGAAAAATCAGAACTCGTCATAGGCCAAGCGTGGCACCCAATGTCGTGGAATGTGGTGCCAACAGTGGCGGCCGTAAATTTAGGTGCACCCTTTCAGCCATTTAGTCGCACACCACAGTTGCGCTACAAGCAAATGTTGGGAAAAGAATTTTCGGTAACAGCAGCAGCACTATATCAAATGCAATTTGCATCGCAAGGACCGTTGGGCAGCACCAATGCCTATCAGAAACACAGTTTGTTGCCCAGCATGTTTTTAGGTTTCGAACACAAAAACAAACATTGGCTCAGTGGCATTGGGTTCGACCACAAAACCATTATACCCAAAGAAAACAAACTTCAATCGACAAGCCTCGTGGGTTATTCGCAATACCAAAACAAAACTTTTGTGGCCAGGGCCAAAGCAGTTTACGGTCAGAACTTGAGCGACTTGCTTATGTTGGGCGGCTACGGACTGAGCAACGAAGGCGAAAACACCTACACCAATTTCAATACATTCTCGACATGGGCAAATATAATGTTTGGCAATAAGTTTCAGTATGGCATTTTTGCAGGTTATATGCAAAATTTAGGCACAAACAAGGAGTTGAAAGCAAACATTTTGGGCAATTACACAGCTTATGGATTTGGTTATTTCGACAATTCGCAAAGTTTGGTTGACAAAATGGTGCGCATTGTGCCAACTTGTACTTATACAATAAAAAATTTCAAAATCGGATTAGAATACGACCTTACAGTTGCCACTTACGGCCGATTGCAAAAAGATGGTCGTGTTGCCAATCCATACAATGTAAACAACCATCGCATTGCAGCTTATACAGCTTTTAGCTTTTAGTGAAAGTTGACACCCTGAAATAAAGCATTCGAAGCCTTTGCGAGATAGTTCGAAGTCTTTGCGAGATAGTTCGTAGTCTTTGCGAGATAGTTCGAAGTCTTTGCGAAATTGTTCGTAGTCATTGCGAAGAAGTTCGAAGTCTTTGCGAGATAGTTCGAAGCCTTTGCGAGATAGTTCGAAGCCTTTGCGAGGAAGTTCGAAGTCTTTGCGAGATAGTTCGTAGTCTTTGCGAGATAGTTCGTAGTCTTTGCGAGATAGTTCGAAGTCTTTGCGAAGTAGTTCGAAGTCTTTGCGAAGTAGTTCGAAGCCTTTGCGAAGAAGTTCGTAGTCTTTGCAAAATTGTTCGTAGTCTTTGCGAGGGATTTATTCAAAATGCATATATGAATAGCTAAAAATAATCCTCCTCGAACTTTGCGTCCGAGGAGGATTTCTTTATTAAGAGCCTAAAGCATTACATAATCACTTTCGCAGTTTCTTTTCCAATTTTAACTAGTACCAAACCTTTGGTATTTACAGTAATAGCATTCACGCCATCAATACTTGTAGTACTCATAAGGCGCTGACCAGTAACATTGAAAATTTCAACCGATTGTTGTGCACTTGTTTCGAACACAATTTGATTACCCACTTTGCGCAAGGATTGTATGGTGGCCGAAGGTGCGCTATTGGTAGATGAAATTTCAAATTCAGTTGTATTTCTAACCCCTGGCGTACCAGAGAAATATCCCTCTAATGTTCCAAACACTTTCACTTTTCGATTCAAATTTCCGGCATTATCAACAAGATTAAGACCTGTACGAACTGCACCAGTTGGAAGTTGTACACCAATCATTTTAGTTAAGTCAGTTTCGCTTGCAACATCAGCAAGTGCCAATGCAGTATTACTAAAAGGAGCTACTAATGCAACATTAGTTAAGTTAGTACCATCGCCTGCAGAAGGAGTACCAACAATATAACCCTCTACCCAGTATTTAGTAGCAGTGCCCAATGAGTTATTTAATGCTTTGACTTCAGCTACCGAATAAGGATTTATCTTAGTCCCAGTTCCATTAAGTGAAAGCCCAGTTCCATTCAAAGTAATCAACACTTCGGTAGCACCAGTGCTATTAAGTGCCAAAGTTGCAGTGTGTGCACCAGGGGCTGTAGGGCTGTAAGTAATTGTAGCGCTTCCACCAGCGGCAGGCAATGTATTTGTTACAGTAAACATAGCAGCATCAGCACCAGTAATTGTAAGTGCAATGTCGGTTGTGAGATTTGCAGCAGTTACTGTCAATGTTTTTTGATCGTTAGCACCAATACCTGCTGCAAAGGCAGGCAACACTTCGGTAACAGTAATAGTTGGCACGTTGGTTGGCACATTCAATGTGTACTCGGCTGTTGCAGCGCAATAATCAACACTTGCATGCGCACCAGCCGCTTGTGTAGCCTTAATTTTTGCAGTACCAGCAGCCACCAAAGTTACCTCGCCAGTAGCAGCATTCACTGTAGCTACAGCCGTATTGTCGCTTTCGTAGCTAATGGCAGTTGTCGTATTCAAACTTGTTGCAGCAATGGTAAATGCAGCATCGCCCATGGTTTTGTTGATAGTTGCATCAGCAAACGAAAGGGTGGAAGCGGTGCAGGTGGAGGAAGATTGAGCCACCAAATTAATAGCACCAAGTGCTATATTACCATTTGTTTTGGCTGTGTATTCCCATTTTAAAAATCTACTTTCTGGCTTTAAATTTGTTACTGTTACTGTTACATTAACTCCATTTTTCAATTCAGGACCAGTCGTTGAATTAAATAATTGAACAAGCGTATAGTCAGTCCCATTTATTGACTCCAATAACGAAAAATTTCCTGGAAAACGTGTCGCTGTTGTTGATTGATTCCACTTTATAACAAAAGACAAATTACCTGGTATAGAATTAAAATTTAAGACCAAATTATCATTTGTATCATCAAATTTCATTAGAGGACTTGCAGGGTAATTACTGCCCAAACCAGTTGCTGTTAAACCAGCAACCCCTGTAGGATTTCCTAAATTATATGAAAATGGTAAACTAGCTTGTGCATACACACTCAAACTGCTAAATCCGATAGCAATCGTCAGTAAAAGAGATTTAAAAAAAGTAGTTTTTGTCATGATAAATTATTTTAAAATTAGAACTTAATTTCTAAATACAAAGCTTGCTTTCTTCGATTTTGATGTCGAAAATTTAAAAAGCAAAGGGTTGCAAATCTACACAATTAATATTACAAAAGCAAACAAATACCGAATAAATATTATAATAATGTGCATTTTTAATCGCTTCGTAACAAACAATAAAATCACATACAGAAGTGCATTTTGCAATTAAGCAATCGTTTGCACTCAAAAACACAATAAAATAAACATTTATCACACCTACAATTTGATCAAATATCTATATTTGCATCAATCTGATACATAAAATAATTATATGATAAAACGTACAATGATATATTTAATATGCTGTTTATGGCTTATGCTTTTTTCGTATTTTTATTTTCAAACATGAAAATGTAAAAGAAAATTACATACAAACTACAGTTTACAATCACAATGCACTTTCGGGAAATTCGATAGGAATATTACAAACAAAAAAAACATTTCAAAGTCAAAGTGCACATGCTAATATTTCTGTTGGCAACAACACAATATATCCAAAATATAACGGTATTAAACACAATATAAATCACAAGCCAATTTACGAAAGCAACAAAAACTATCGTTCGAATACCAATTACATAGCAACAACAGCTAAGTTGAGCAACACAAAGCACAAAAGCGAAGCAGCTGCAACAATAGCTCCACTTGCTTATACAAACTTTGCATTGCTCGTGCAAACAAACTACGCACACTACAGCGAGCGCAAACCCTTCGACAACGAGCAAGCAAGCTTTGAGGCAAGGCCACAACGCTCACCCTTTAGCGACGTCCCCGCATTCCCTTCCGACCCTGGCGATATGGGTGCACCTATTGGTAATGGTAACTGGGCACTCGTGATGTTGGGCGCTATTTATGCTTTATATAAATATTTTGTTAATCTTAAAAAATAAATTTTGGTATGAAAAAGATAATTATAGCATTATTAATTACAAACGTAGCCATTTCAATCAATGCACAAATAGGGGTAAATACCCTTGGTAGTGGTGGTAATCAGGGAACTGTTGTGTATAAAGGTAGTGCTACTACAACAACCATTCATGTAGTACCAAGCACTAACTACGATTATTGTTTTTATTCCGAAAACTATAGTTATTATAGTGCTGGCGTAAAAGCCGAAGTAAATTCAGCTGCTATCAACAACCCCTCATCACCTACAGTTTCCGTATCTGGAACAACAGCCACTTTGGGTTGGACAAAAAATGCTGCTGCTAATGATGTAATGATTGTACGTTATGCCAAAGGAGCCTCTGTTACTGCGCCTACACAAGGCACAACTTATATTGCAGGAAATTCAATTGGCTCAGGTACAGTAGTGTATCACGGAAATGAGACTTCAACTACCAATGCTATTACAGCAGGAAATGAATATGATTATTACTTTTATTCCGAAAACGAGAGTTATTATAGTACAGGCGAAGTAAAAGCGACAATATCAAAATTATTTTACCGCTCCACCAGCGATGTGAATTTCACCTTGGCAACCAACTGGGAAACATCAGAAACCGAAGGTGGTACTTATACGGCAGCTTCGGCAGCGCCAAATGCAGCATCGTTGGCAAAACTTACCATAAGCGCTGGGCACAAACTCACAGTAACAAGCGCTATTACCACGCCAGCATCGGCCAACTTTATTGTAAATGGAACGCTCGAAATACAATCAGGCGGTTCGGTTTCAACAGCCCCTACCTATGGCAATGCCTCTACGCTTATTTATAACACGGGGGGAATTTCTAACAGAGCTGTCGAATGGTCGGCCAATGCAACTTCGGGTGCAGGCTACCCTGCCAATATTGAGGTTAATGGTACTACAGTTTTACGCGTGGGTGCCAGCAAAAATGAAAAATATTATGCTTCTGGCGCATTAACCATTGCAAGTGGAGCCACTTTTGATTCGCGCATTGGAACTCCCGCCGTAACTTTGGGTGACGTAGCTATTACTTTTATTGGCAATATTACCAACAATGGTACTATACAATGGGGAAGCGGCGGTAATATGGCAATCAAATGTGCTAGTTTAATAAACAATGGCACAGTAAACCTTTTCGCCGATGCTGTTGGCGCCGACTTACACTTAACAGGCAACCTCACCAACAATGCTACCTTAAATTACAACGGCAGAGCAATAATATTTGTAGGCAATGGCAACACACAAACCATTGGTGGCACTTCGGCCGACCCATTCGAGATTCCATTTATTATATTAAATAATCCCAATGGAACTTTAGAACTTAACAAGAGTATAGTTGCAAAAGGCTATTCATCGAGAGGCGATGGACCGTGGGCCATCGACATCCAAAATGGAACACTGGATTTAAATGGGCACTCTATAACTGTAGGGGAAGCGGATAAAATTGGAAATATACGTACTGCTACAGATGGAAAGATTAAGGGAAATGTCGGTTCTAACATAACAATTTATGGTATGAAAAATGGCACCGCTTATGGGACACTAAGTATTGACAATTCAAATCCAGGTTCTTCAAATGTATTTAATTCATTTGTTTACGAACGAACAGGTGAAGATAACAATTTTGTAATCACAGGTAATATGACCATTGGCAATTTACTTGACATAAAACATGGTTCTGTTCAAGCCTCAAATAATGTCAATTTATTAGCTGGCGCCACAGGCCGCCTCTCGTCAACAAATACCAGCGCTGCACTCACTGTCAACAATCTCATTTTGGGCAAATCGTCGACCGCCAATGCGCAATTCTATCGCAATGATCGCACACTCACTGTAGGTAACAAAGTAAAGGTAAAAGTCAGCTTCGACCAAACAGGCAAATGGCACTTTATCGCATTTCCGTTTGCCATAAGTGCAGTAGAAAAAAGCGATGGCACAGCAGCAGTATTGGGCACCGACTACACACTGGGGCAATACAACGCAACCAAACGTGCACAACGCATTTCAGGTTGGGAAAGCAGTACCGACAACCAGATGACAGCACTCAAAGGATATATCATCAATCGTCGCAACACGGGCCCCGACAACAAAGACTTGTATTTTGTAACCAACGAAAAAGGCGCACATGCCGCCTTTGCTGCAAGCAACAATCTAGCGCTATCATATACCACGCATACTGGCGGATTAAATGTAAACTTTGGGTGGAACTTTGTGGCACATCCTTTGGTAGCCAACGGTAGCAGCACTTTAGCAGCGGGCGAGTTTCATTATGCTTACGATGGCACATCAGACCAATACAGCGTTGGCTTTGGCGCTTCGGGCGAGCGCCGTAGCTTCGATGCATATTTTATAAAAACAGCCGCACCAGGCGATTTAACTGTAAACCTATCGGCGTCACAGGGTGCGCCGCGCCGTACAACGGTTGATGGTGGCAGCTATCAAATGGCATTGCACCACAACAATATGCAATACCAAAGCCACATTCGCATGCACGAAGCGGCTACTTTTGCCTACGACGAGTTGTACGATGCACCCTTTTCAACACCTTGGAATGCCACTACTGCTCGATTTTACTCCTTTGCGGGCAACGAAACAATGGCCTTGAACACAGTAAATGGTGAAGGCGAAATACAGCTCGGCGCACGTTTCCCAAACAAAGCTAAGTACAAAATAAGTTGGACAGGAAATATGCCCGGCTACATAGCACAACTTGTGGATATGAGCAGCGGTGAGATTACCGACATGCGCTACAACAACGACTACAGCTTCGAAGCCAATGCAGGCGACATAAACAACCGCTTCAAAGTAGTGCTAAGTAGCGATGTATCTACAAACAATAAAATATACATCAACAATTTGCTGTATGTAAACGCACGCAGCAATACTTTGTACATCGAAGGCACGCAGCAAGGCAATAGGATAAAACTATACGACAGCACCGGACGCGAAATACACCAACAAACAGCTACGAACAATGCGATTGCAATAGGCAATCTACCGAAAGGAATTTATATAATAAACATTGAACAAAATGAAGGCATATGGCGACGAAAAGTTGTGATGCAATGACAATGTTGCACGAAAATAAAAAAGGTTGAGAAACAAGTTCTCAACCTTTTTTATTAATCGAAAGAAAATACTATTTGATATTCAATTTCTTTTTCACCAATGGCGTTACATCATTTGCTTTAGGCGATTGGTAAAGAATAACTTGCGAGCTTGTGTCGAAAATATAAGTAAAACTTCCTTCGGCACCAACATCATTGATAGCCTTTTTTACTTTTTCGATAACAGGAGTAAACAATTCTTGTTGCTTTTTTTGGATGTTGGCAACGGCTGTTTGCTGTGTTGTTGTTATTCTCGATTCAAGTTCTTGAATTTCAGTAATACGAACTTCGCGAATAGCTTCCGACATTGTTTTTTCTCTCTCTTGAAACTCTTTGATTTTAGTTGAATACTCTTCACGCATTTTCAACAATTCTTTTTCCCAAGTAGCACTTAACTCGTCAACAGTTTTTTTAATTGTTTCAATTTCAGGCATTAGCTGAATAATTGATTCAGAATTGATATAGCCTAATTTTTCTTGAGAGAAAAGGCTAAAAGGCAGTGCACAAAGCACAATTAAAGCAATTTTTTTTAACATGACTTTTCTAATTGATTTTTTATTCTAATTTTATTTATTCTTTTTTGTTTCGATTGTAAATTTACAAAATTATTTCGAATATCCTAATTTTTGCAACACTAAATCGCTAATATCTAATTTTGGCGAAGCAAATATTACGCTCATGGCCGAAGCTTTATCAAAAACCAGACTCAAATCGCGCTCTTTACTTATTTCTTGTACGGCAGCATACACTTCGTCCTGAATGGGCTTCATTAAGCTTTGGCGTTTTTTAAACAATTCGCCTTCGGGGCCAAAATAATTGCGTTTTAAATCTTGAGCTGCTTTTTCTTTGGCAATAATTTCTTCTTCACGCTTCACTTTCATGTCGGCCGATAAAAACACCAACTCCGTTTGATAGTTTTTGTAAAGTTGTTGCACCTCTTGCATTTGAGTTTCTACCTCGCTTTGCCATTTTTTCGATAGCTGATTAATTTGTTCGGTAGCCGATTCGAACTGTGGAATGTTTTTCATGATATAATCCATGTCGAGCATCGCAAATTTTTGTGCATTGCTTGCTAAAACTACTGTTAGCAAAACAAAAATACTCATTATAAATCTTTTCATACAACTCTTGTTTTAATTTTAATAACTAATCATTACTATACCCCTTTAAAATTGCAAAGGGAAAATTTATTAAAAATTTATTGTTTAATAGATATTGAGACATTGCCTTTTTGTTGAGTAATTATACAAAAAATTGGCAACGCATTTGATAAAACAAATACTTTGCCAAACTTTTTTACAACTCTTGACCCAATACAAAGTGGAACTGACTACCACCTTTTTTGCCCGTATTATCTTTGTCGAAACCATATGCCCAGTCGATACCCATCATACCAAACATAGGCAAGAAGATACGAACACCGAGACCGGCCGAACGCTTGAGGTTGAATGGCGAGTAATCTTTGATTGAGGCAAAACTATTTCCCGCTTCGAGGAATGTGAGTGCATATATCGTAGCCGATTGTTCGAGCGACAATGGGAAACGCAACTCCATAGTAAATTTGTTGTACAAATAACCATCCGAAACGCCAGTAGTACGATTGTAGGGTGTTAGCGAGCCACTTTCGTAACCACGCATTGCAATATAGTCGGTACCATAACTTGTGTAGGCCGACATACCATCGCCACCCATTAAGAATTTATCGAAAGGCGATTTGGCATTTTCGTTGTAATGTCCCAAGTACGAGAACATGGCACGCGCCATGAAAACGAGTTTATCGTCGCTCGAAAGTGGCGCAAATGTTTTGGCCGAGAAAGTCCATTTGTGATACTCAATCCAACGGTAACGCTCTTGGTCGGTCATGTTAGGGTCGGTATAATCCTTTCCATTGAATGCCGAATAGGGCGGAGTAATTTTGAGTCCTAACGAGAACGACGAGCCACTACGTGTATAAATTGGATTGTCGATTGAGTTGCGACTCAAAGTCATATTTACACTAAAGTTATTAAAATTACCCTCGGTCATAGGGAATAACTGGCGGTACCAATCGCTCAGCATAAATCGTTGGTACGATAACTCGCCATAGAATGTAAAATAATCATCGGGCCAACTTAAGCGCTTACCATAACCTACCGAAGCACCCATTGTACGAAGGTATTTTTCGGGGTCGTATTCGCGCTGCATTTGATTTTGCATATAATCGCCGTAACCACCA